>DPXZ01000087.1 GCA_003526765.1 Fervidobacterium sp. | reverse complement strand
TTGATTTACAACAAAGATTACGTGTCAACCCCACCAAAAACATTTGACGAACTCATAGCATTGGCAAAGAAGATTGAGAAAGACTATGGTGGAGAAGTCAGAGGATTCACATACGATTTCAAAAACTTCTACAACAGTGCATTTGCATTGTTTGCTTACGGCGGATACGTATTTGGAACAGACAAATCTGGTAAGATCAATGTAAAAGACGTTGGGCTTGCAAACGCAGGGTCAATTCAAGGGATGAAATTCTTGAAGAGCTTAGTTGATCAAAAACTCTTACAATCCGGTGACAACTACAATACCATGGATGGACTATTCAAGGATGGACTTGCAGCAATGATTCTCAACGGACCTTGGGCAATTCCAGGTTACAAACAAGCTGGTATAAACTTCGACGTAGCACCAATTCCAACACTTCCTGGTGGCAAAGACCCAAAACCATTCTTTGGAGCACAAGGATTCATGGTTAATGCGAAGAGCAAGAACAAGTTGTTTGCAATAGACTTCCTCACAAAATTCATAGCTACGAAAGATGTCATGTACCAAATTTGGCAATCTGACCCAAGATGCCCATCAAGAAAAGACGTTAACGACCTCGTGATGGCAAAAGATCCTCTCACAAAGAAATTTGCAGATTTCCTTGGAAACTACGGAATACCAATGCCAAACGTTCCAGAAATGGCAGCAGTATGGGGCGCAATGGGCGACGCACTTGCAAAAGTACTTGACCAAGGTGTAGCACCAGAAAAAGCACTTGCCGATGCAGTTGCACAGATAAAGGCGCAAATTAAGTAACAGATTTTGAACTATATATAGGGGCACGGGGCATTGCCCCGTGCTTTTTCTTAAGTCAGTTTGAGCACTTTGGAGATGTCATTGTAGAAGTCCTCAAAGTTTCAAAAAATCGGGAGGTTATGGAAGAAGGAGGATGAATTGATGAAGTTCTTAAAACTTCTAGGTTGGATTTTACTAGCGGCGTTTACTGTTCTTAGTGTACTAGGAGGGATATTCCTACTTAGCAAAGGATTTTACGAATTATCCATAACGCTCTTTGTCTTGATCTTCTTGATAGACTTTTTCATAATCAATCGAAAGGCTTATCCTTACAGGTACATGATTCCTGCACTTATTTTGTTGTTCATTCTTGTGTTGTACCCTATAGCATTTACAATAAGGACTGCATTTACAAACTATGGAACGGGTCACATCATGACGAGGCAAGAAGTGGTTGAAAGACTACTCGTTGATCCAATTTACACGTACAATGTAGAAGACGGTAAGACTTACTCGTACAATGTCTACGTGAAATATAATGGAACTCAACCAACAACCGATTTCAAAGTAATTGTTTACGATGGTGATGAATCGTACGTAGCAAACGATTACAAAGTCCTCAAGAGTGAGGCAGGGGACTTGATACTTGGTGAGTCCGAATTGGTAAGACTAAACGAAAGTGGGCTAAGATTCGAAACAGAGAACAACAGAATTGAAATCGTTAGAGAAGGAAATGACTTGTTCAAATACTTCTATTCTCCGGACGACTCTTCAACCGCTATTAACGAAGATTTCTTCAAATATTCCATTCTTTTTCCAACATTAAGTAAAGTAGAATTTGTAGACACTCTTTCAAATAGATACTCAATTCGTCAGGATGAAGAAGGAAAGTTCACGTTCTCTCAGATAAAGCACATGTACAAACTCGGATTAGCTGAAACTGTAGAGAATGGTAAGAGCGTTGTAAAAACGGTTATCATTAACACGATGACAAACAAACCGTTGATAGAAGAAAATGGAACGATTTACGATACAAATGAAAATGGAGAAAGGTATGCTGTAGCGGGATACATATCTAACTACGGTGTAAAGAATTTTACCAAGATATTCACCGACCCAGCTATTTCTGGACCGTTTGCAAAGATATTCATCTGGAACTTCATTTGGGCAGCTTTAAGCGTTCTATTCACATTTGTCATAGGTATGATACTTGCATTAGTGTTGAACGATCCAAATTTACGCGGTAAAACCATTTACAGATCTCTTCTTATAATTCCATGGGCGATACCAGCATTCATATCCGTCTTGGTTTGGAAAAATGGATTTTTCAACGAGACTTACGGTATCATAAATAAGTTCATCATCTCTCAGTTATTTGGAGGAACACCGATAAAGTGGATGAATGATCCATTTTGGGCGAAGGTAGCAGTATTGATAGTCAATACATGGCTTGGTTTCCCCTACATGATGGTTGTAACCCTCGGTGCGTTGCAGAGTATCCCACAAGATTATTACGAGGCTGCGTCTATCGATGGGGCAAGCAAATGGCAAAGATTTTGGAAAATCACGTTCCCATTGTTGATGACAACTGTAGCACCACTTCTTGTTGGTAGCTTCGCATTCAACTTCAACAACTTCGGTAACATATACCTGCTCACAGGTGGTGGACCTGCAATGCCGAATACAAACACGCCTGCAGGTTCAACGGATATACTCATATCCTACACGTACAAGTTAGCATTTGAAGGTGGAAGAGGCCAAGACTTCGGTTTTGCTTCAGCTATTTCCATAATAATATTCTTCATCGTTGGAGGACTGAGTTTTATAAACTTCAGACTATCAGGTTCCTTTGAAGAGGTGAACAGATAATGGCCAAAAAAAGAAAGGTACTTACTCACATAATACTTATTGTAGTGTGTATTGTAGTCCTATTCCCAATAGTATGGGTTGTTTCAACATCATTGAGAAGAGACAATGCTGCATTTTCGACAAAGATGTTCAGCAGCAGGCTCACTATACAGAACTATAGAGACCTATTGGCTCCAGAACAGAATGGCCCAAGGTTAGTCTCAGATATAGATGCACTCATACTATCTGCTCCACCTCACGACAAAATTACGACTGAAGAGGCAAAACAGCTATTTGCCAAAGATGTTCAAAAGTTCCAAAATTACATAAAAGAGACAGAGTCCCTCAAAGCCAAGATCGATGAAAACATAAACACAATAAGAGATTACTTCGAACAGAACTCAGATCAGCTCATAGCAACCTTTTCAAAGAATCTTGACGACATAATCACTGTATTGAACTTCGAAAAACCAGCACAATATATCGACGTTGCAGCCTACGACCTTTACAACAATGGAGTAGACCTTTCCTCCATTTCTGATGTAGATCCCACAGCTGGTCAGCAAAAGTGGGAAGAAATGATCGGTGGCAGAAAGAGTCAAATAGAGATACTAAAGGGAGAAATAGATAGCGTCAATTCAACGCTGCAGCCACTTCAAAAATCATATGCGGCTTACCAATCACAATTTACGAACCAGATTGGTACAATCAAAAGCCTGCTTGTTCCACAACTCAAAGAATACTCGAAGGTACTTAACAGCCTGCTTCAAATCTTGGAATCAGCAAAGAATTCATCAGCACCTGCAGAGTTTTTACCGGATGAAGAGGCCATAAAGTCTAACTTTACAACGGTACTATCTGCAATTGCCGACGTGAGAGTTAAGACTGAAAAGTATCAAGATTTGCAAGAGATCAGTGACACAGTCAACGAATTTGTTGCACTTTACAACAAGGTGTTGAGCCAATGGGAAAACTTCTCGTACAAAGATCGCGCTCCTTACCGAGACTTTTTGAATACGACAGATGCATTTACAACAAACGTAGCATCGACGATCAAAGAGAGTGTCCAACTACTCAATCAATTGAATAGTACAACTGAAAAGATGTTGGAATTGCAGGCCCAGATCAATCAATATAGTTCAAACTTGACAAGATTGCAGAATCAATTGGACAAATTGAACGATGAAGTCACCAAGGCGTATGAAGAAATCTCGCCCGCTTTGATTTATCTGAATTCTGAAGTTGTAAAAGCGCAACTTTCAGATATAAAAAGCAGAGTGTCGTCGTTAAAATTGCCAACTCAACTCCAGTTACTTAACATACAATCGAAACGTGTTTTTGGATTGGTAACGGATTTTGCTTCACAGCTACCTGAAAGTTCAAAAGAACAGAAGAGTTTAAGAGCATTAATTAAGAACATCGATTGGCCGGGAACTGCGAAAGATATGTTTACAAACTATGATCTTTTCGTTCAAAGCTATGAGCCATACATGAAAGAATTGAAGATGTATCTAAACGAAGTATCAATTCAAGGTCCGGAATTCATGAATGTATCGAAGACCGGAATAAAGGTAAGGCCGCAATCACTCGAGAAATTGACTGACGTCGTACTTTCAACTTACAGGAGCGATGTAGTACCAAGTATGAACGTTATGTCAAGAAAGGCGACTGAGCTTTCCGACAAATTAGACTTAAGTAGTGCGGCAAAGGGTCAACTCAAAGCAATAGATGGTGCAGCGTTCAGAATCGACCAAATTTGGCAAAGAAAGGCCGATAACTATTTAGTCAGGTGGATATTGAACAGTATCATAGTTGCGATAACAGTCTCACTCATCACCACTGCAGTAACAGCCTTGGCAGCTTATCCATTTAGCAGAATGAGATTTAAAGGAAGAAAATATGGTATAATGGGATTACTACTCATTCAAATGTTCCCAGCAATCATGTACATGATCGCTATTTACACGTTCCTTTCATTTGCTGGTAAGTACATTCCAGGATTTGGATTGAGTAAGCTCTCAGGTCTTATATTTGCATACTTGGGTGGCATAGCTTACAACATGTACTTGATCAAGGGATATTACGATACGATACCAGATTCCCTTGAAGAAGCAGCACTCATAGATGGTGCAACGAGATGGCAGACGTTTGTAAAAATAGTCATTCCTCTCGCATCGCCTATACTTGCCGTTATCGTGATTCTCACGTTCATGAGCACGTTCAACGAATTCATCCTTGCAAAGATCATTCTGCAAGATGTCAAACAATACACGTACGCAGTCGGGCTCTACACATTCTCGACTGGTCCATTTGAAACTGAGTGGGGATTGTTTACGGCAGCAGCACTCATAGGAATGGTACCTATGGTAGTCCTCTTCTTGCTAATGCAAAGATACATAGTTGGTGGTCTTGTAAGCGGAGCTGTAAAAGGTTAACGAAGATAACAATCGTTTAGCATCACTCGTGAAAGAGTGTGATAGAAAGATGATAGAACACAAACCTGATTATCAGAAAAGTATAGTGAATTTAGTTTCCACATTCTTAAAACACTTTGACTGTCAAACGTACCATGAAGAATATCCCCTCGAAGGTTCTTTCGAGGGGATTTTAAAACATGCAAAGAAAATAGTGATATTTCTGGTTGATGGAATGGGGTATGAAAAGTTCGCGAAGGTGAACGAAGAATTGAATTTCCAAGACGTGCTGAAAGTTTCCAGCGTCTTTCCAACAACGACAACTGCGGCGGTTACGAGCTGGTTTACAGCAAAGACACCAAAAGAACACGGCATGCTTGGCTACATACTTTATCTAAGGGAAATCGGTTCCATCACGAACATGATAGAGTTTTCGTATCCCGGCGTCGAGGGTGGAATGTTTTCAAATATGATGAAAAAGAGAATTCACAGGTTAGAAAACGTCTTTGATGCACTGAGAGAAAAGGAACTCTACGGTGGAGTACTAACACACGCATCGATAGCAAATTCGGGCCTTTCTTACCTCATTCATCGCAATGGACATATCATGAGTTATTATTACATGGGAGATCTGCTTGCTACCCTCAAAAAGAGACTTTCAGAAGACTGGACTGGCATATTGTACGTATACTGGGGGCACTTGGACGGATTAGGACACAAGAAAGGGCCGGATAGTGACGCATATACAATTGAGATGAAGAGAATCCTGACCGAACTCAAGAGATTTTCAGAAGAATCTCTAAATGATGAAACGTTACTTGTAATTACTTCGGACCACGGCATGATCCAGATTCCACCAACTCGCAACAACTTTCTCAAACCAAGCGATAATTTCAACAGACTTTTATCATCACCCCCGGGTGGTGAGATGAGGATGATGTATTTTTACCTTGCAAGGCGTAATAACGTAGATTTACTCAAAGATTATTTCAACTCTAATTATCCAAATACCGTAGATTTTTTAACTCCAAGAGAGGCTCTTGACCTGGAACTATTTGGTACAGGCCGTACACATCCAGAATTGTACAATCGCATAGGTGATGTTATAATGGTTGCAAGAGAAGATAATGCCTTCACTTACCTGTACAGCGGGGGAGAAGAAAAGCTCTCCGGTATGCATGGCGGGTTAACAAGTGAAGAACTCTATGTACCTGCTATCTTTTTACATGCTTAATTAGCTATATAATAGACCCATGCGATAACGAGAAGGAGGAAATAAGATGCAGCAAGTGAGAGTCAGATTCGCACCAAGTCCGACAGGTTATTTGCACGTAGGTGGTGCAAGAACAGCACTATTCAACTGGTTGTATGCTCGCAAGAACGGTGGAAAATTCATATTGAGAATTGAAGATACGGATACCGAAAGATCAACAAGAGAATCGGAAGAGATGATAATGAGAGACCTCAAGTGGTTGGGACTAAACTGGGATGAAGGTCCTGACGTTGGAGGCGATTTTGGTCCATATAGACAGAGCGAGAGATTAGATTTGTACAAAACGTTTGCTGAAAAGCTCATAGAGAGTGGTCATGCATACTTTGCCGTGTACGACAAAGAGGATCCAAAGAAAGTACTATACACGTCAGTTCAAAGACCCTCCGATGGAACTGCCTACACGATCGTTTTCAAAGTACCGAAGAACAAAATCATCTCATACGACGACATGCTTAAAGGAACAATAGAATTCTCAACCGAGTACATGGAAGACTTCATTATTTTCAAGTCAAACGGGTTTCCAGTTTACAACTATGCGGTTGTAATAGACGACCATACGATGAACATCACGCACGTGTTGCGTGGCGAAGACCACATCTCCAATACACCGAAACAAATACTCATATACGAAGCACTTGGATGGCAGCCGCCAAAATTCATGCATATTCCATTGATTTTGGGAGCGGATAAGACACCACTGAGTAAGAGACATGGTGCGACAGCCGTTGAATACTTCAGAAGGGAAGGATACCTAGCCAAAGCGCTTGTAAATTACCTTGCGATACTTGGATGGAGCGTTGATGAAGAGATATTCGATTACGTGGAAAAAGTGAGTTCTTTCTCACCAGAGCAGATATCGAACAAGAACGTTGTATTCGATTACCAAAAGTTGGAGTGGGTAAATAGCAAACACATGAAGATGCTTTCATCCGAGCAAATGTACGAACAATTTTTGGATTGGCAAAGATTCACAGGTAACGACAAACAAGTGCCAAAATCTGTGTTTGAAATATGCAAAGAGAAGGTAAATACATTAAAGCAACTGTACGAATTTGCACTGCCATTCATTGAAGAAGAATATGAATATAGCGACGAATATGTGGAGAAATTCCTCAAAAAGCCTGAAGCAAGAGACATTATTCAAAATGCGTTGCAGGAATTCTCTGCACTCGATGAGTATAACATAGAGAGTGTAGAAGCCACACTTAGAAAGATTGCATCTACTTTACAGATAGGAACAAACAAAGTCTTTCAAACAATACGAGGTGCATTACTTGGAAAGCTTGTTACACCGGGACTATTTGAGAGTATAGTTGTTCTTGGGAAGGAAAAAACGAAAAGAAGGCTAAAACGAACTCTGGAAAAAATAGATTCACTTAACTGAGAACTAATGAGAAACACTAAAAGAACATTGGGTGATGCATATGAGAATATTCAAGGCGTATTCTAACAATAGGATACAGATAGAGAAAATTGAGAATAACAACGGAAAGATTCTTGCTTACTCAAAATCATCGCCATTCTATCCGGATGGAAAAGGTGGTCAACTTGGAGATAGAGGAAGCATAGGTCCTGCACATGTACTATCGGTGAGGGAAAATGATGATTACATCATATGCGAGTTAGATAAAGAAATACAACCCGGGGAATACGATGTTACAATCGATGAAGAAAGAAGAATGGACATAGCCCAGCAGCACACTGCGCAACATATACTATCAGCTGCATTCATTGAAATTGCAAACATCAAGACGGTCAGCTTTCACATGGGGGATGAATATTGTACAATAGATGTGGAAACTGCATTCATAGAACCTGATGTACTCAACGAAGCAGAAGAGCTTGCAAACAAAATCGTACAAAGCTGCACAGAAGTTGAAGAAATAATCACAGATTTGGAAGGCTCAAGAAACTACTCACTGAGGAAACCATTAAGTGATAAAGTAAAAGGCGAGGTAAGGTTGATAAAAATCGGACAATTTGACGTATCAGCCTGCAGTGGATTTCACACCGAAAATACAGGTGAGGTTGGAATGATAAAAATAATTGATACAGAAAAAGTAAAGGGCGAGCTGACAAGATTGTATTTTGTTGCAGGGATACGCTCGTTGAAGTACTTTCAAAAGTACAACTCTGTAATCAACGAACTTGCCAAAATGCTCACAACCTCTCTTGATGAATTGCAAGCAAGGATCGTTAAGATGCAAAATCAAATGAAAGAACAAGCATCGACTTTATCGAAAATTTCTGAAGAATACGCCCGTTGCATTTCAACGAATTTGAAAAATGATGGTCTAGTATATGTAGAAGGATACAACGAAGTCGGCAACTTCTTACTAAAGATTATGGATTTATCCAACAGAATAGTTGTTTTCTTCGATGGTACTCGATATCTTATCGCCTCGCATAAATACGATGTAAGGCCAATGATTAAGAAACTCATGGAAGTCTATGGTGGAAGAGGAGGTGGAAAGGCAGAATTTGCAAATTATCAGCCAGAGAAAAAAATGGAACGTAGTGACTTCGAGCGCATTTGTTCTGAAGTCTACCAGATATAACGTATTTTTATCAGACTCATTCAGACTCATAAAGATTCGGGAAAAATTTAAAACTACACAAGTTGGAGGTGTAAAGTCATGTTACGGATTAGGAAAAGTCTACTAGTTCTTCTTTTGGTGTCACTTCTTGCCATCTTTTCATTTGGAGATGCATTGAAATTTTTACCGCAGAACTATTCTATGTTGGTTTATGTACCTGATTTGCCAAAGCTATATGACTCGTTCAAAGCGTTACCAATAGGTCAAACTTTGTTGCTTGATACTGGTGTCGGACTCGAATCGTTGGTAAACGGTGTTTTGGAACAGCAACTTCTCTCGATGAAATATACAATGAGTGATTTTGACTTATTCACGAAAGAAATGCTCATTGCAACGGACAGTAACGGTAATATCAGTGTTGTACTCGGACCTGTAAAGAACCCAACAAAGGTGAAGAACGTACTCCAAAGCCTATTGGCTGAAGACACGATGAAACAAGTGCAATTCATGGAAAACTACTTCATATTCTCAAACACAAAAGTAGGTGGTGGAAAGGCACCAGCAGCTCTCCAAACAAACTTAAAAGGTAACCTTGGTGTGACTTACACGAATATATCCGATGGTAAGATCGCATTCGAAGGCTACGGATACCTAAGAGTAGAGAACAATGCACTCACTTTTTACGAAAAGATAGATGCAAAAACAAACGATGCAAAAACAGCCTTGAAATCACTTCAAAATGCAAAACCAATAGACATACTTAGTGACAAAAATGTTGGAGGAGACGTGCTCGTATTTGTCAACAGAGATATTCCAGATGCACTTCAGAAAGCTACAATTGGTGCGATACTTTCAGCATTGAATATCACTGATGTAAACGCATCCGGAAAGATGTACACAAGCATGGACATAGGTTCAGCAATTACCGATTTGATGAATACAGGTACGCAGAGTACTACTGGAAGCAGCTCGAATAAGGGCACATCTGCTAATGCCAATACTCAGCAAACTATTCCATCTATATCTTCTTATTCAGTGGTCTTTGGTTCCGGTTTGAAGATGCCGACTGAAGTAAAGAAATACGTCACGATAGGTGGAGAGAGATATGGCGTACTCGATACAGGCAACGGTATAACATCTTACATACTCATCAAGAGTGATAGAATGATAACGTACACTGTGGATCCCAGCAAATACAAGGCCGGGGATAAGGCGTTTTTCACATCCAACTACAATTCAAAGTATTTTGCAGGCATTCTCTTCAATTTTGAGCCGCTCATATACAACTTGGTTGGTAAGAAAGTCAAGTCTTCGGCAACTTTCTTTGGTAGCGTTGAAGGTGACTCCATAATAATGAGAGGTTCTGTTAAGTAATTTGAGCAATTTGATTAATCAGAAAACGTAAGGCAGAAGGTGCCATAATGGCTGATCAGAAGAATTCTTTCGGGAAAGTTATTGGATGTTTCTTCTACTTCTTTTTCTTCTTATTTTTTATTCTCATAATAATGTCATCCGTATTTTTTAACTTTAGGATATTTGCTCCCAGATTTCCTTCGCTTTTTGGCATTCTTTTCATTCTTTTTATCTTTTTCATCTTTTTTGTCATATATTCCATATCTGAGAAATCGAAAAAGGGATCAGGAAACAGCGAAAATGACAAGACAAAGTCTGCCCAGAAGAATCAAGAGAACATGAGAGGTGAGAGTTCCTCACAGTACGATTCTCAAAAAGCAGAAAAATCAGATTTGCAAGATGAACAAAACTATTACTCAAATGAGCAAGATGCGATAGAAGCATTCGAGGATACTTACGAAAAGGACAAAGAGAGTAATGGGCTGAAAAGTGAAGACGTTTACAAGGCCTTCTTACTTCTCAAGCTTAATCCGAACTCAACCTATACTCAAGTCAGTGAGAGATATTACGAACTGACAAAGAAAGTACATCAAAAGAAGATCAGTGAAAAAGACAAACAAAGAGAACTCGATGAATTAGAAAGGGCATACAACATAATCACTGAATATTTTTCGAAGAATTCTTAGAATTGTACTATTGTTACAAAGTACTCCACGAAGTTAAATAGGACTTTAGGGAGTTGATTATATGGCGATTACTGTCGGTGTAGTATTTTTCATACTCCAATTGATTGCGATATTTCTACTTATTTATGCACTCATACTAATTTTTAGAATTATAACATCTCCAGAATCTGGAATGGATGTTGGTAATCAAAGAAGAGTAAGAAGAAACGTTGATCCACCAGATAACGTAAACGATGAGATGCTTAAGAAAGCATTTAAAACATTTGGGCTATCACCCTCTGACGGTTATCCGGAGGCATCCTACAGATACTATCTCATAAGGAAATGGCTCCAGTCATCAGACCTTGATGAACAGGAAAAGGCCAAGAGAATTGCCGAATTGGATGCACTTTTCGATGTACTCGCAGATTACTACACGAAGAAATCGTAGGAATATAAAATACGTAATAATCAAGAAAGATAGGGAGGAAATCATTCCTCCCTATCTTTTTTCGATAATGTTAACTAAAAGTATTGAAACTTTCCAAAAACCGCATTATCCTTATAAAGAGGGGACACCCCCCAACCAACTCTCGACAAAGGAGGTATCCCGATATGAACAACTCAACACTCTCTTGTCCAAAATGCGGTTCCACCAGCCTATACAAAAACGGTCACGACAAATACGGTAACCAACAATTCCTTTGCAAACTCTGCCATCATTCTTTCAAACTCTCCCATTCTCACAAACGCAAAAACTTCCCTTTCCCTTATCCCAAATGCACTTCTTGTGGTAAATCTATGCAAATTTACAAAGTCCGTCGCTCTTTCGTTGTCTTCCGTTGTAGAGCTTGTCGTACAAAAGATAGAGTTCCTTTTAACCTTCCTGAACCAGTCTCACTTATTCCTGAGAAATTTAAATATTTCCGCTTCCCTATCTACTTCATCTTAAAAGCTTTCGTTTTGTATATGAAACACAATATGTCTTATCGCTCTCTTGCTCATTCTCTTAATATCAAAGTATCTCATGTCACCATATACAAATGGGTTATTAAATTGTGTACTTTATTCTCTGTACTTTTTCCAACATTTACCATCGAAAATGTTTTCTCAGTTCATGCTGATGAAACTGTTCTTGTGTTCAAAGAACAAAAGTACTATGTTTGGCTATTAGTTGATCACGAAACTAACTTAATTCTTTGTTGGCATGTCTCAAAGTATCGTGATATGGGACAAGTCAAAGTATTGCTCGAGAAGTTCTTTGGTAATTCAAAACCTAGAAACATTGAACTTATTACTGATGGACTTGGTGCATATGAAAGTGCAGTAAAGCTGTTGTTCAGAAATATCAATCACGTAGTGGTACCGCTCGGTAAAAACAATCAATGTGAATCTAAGTTTTCATTGTTGAAAGACTTTTTCCGACTCAAGCGAGGGCTGAAGAATACGAAGAATTTAGCAAAATACATTCAAGGCTTTTGTGTAGTGAAGAATCTTTGGAAAACACACAATGGTAATATCAATCTCATTCTTTCACACTTACACTCTTTCATCACTACAAGTTAACACTATCCTTTTTTCAATAATCCTCCTGCACATCTCAACCGCTTGCCGCATACATAAGCATACATAACTAAGCATATCATCCATCCCAAAGGTATCCAAAATCAATGCCAAATGGTGGTACGTAATTTCTCATACACTGCATCAACAGTTCTTGAACAAAATCAGTGCATTAGTTGTCTAAACTTTATAAGCCTTTGAAGGAGTTTACTTTCTTTTGATCAAGAAACGCATGGTGGCAAGTAGGGATTGAACAATGGCATTCTCGTTACCTTATAAGCCTTTGAATAACTTGTGGACGTATATTCAGCCGTTAATGTGTTTCGGTGTGTTACCGAATTTCTTGAAACCATTGGGATGATCTGAGAATGTTGGATACATTGGGCTGGGTATACGACGCAGTTTGGATCAGGTGAGAATGATGTATACGTCCTAAAGTTGGATTCAAATGGAGATTTACACCCTTTTCAATGACAGATGTTGTGAAAAATGAGTCAGTTATTCATCACTTTAAAACAAACTAAAACAAAACCGGGTATTAATCGCCCGGTTTTGTCTTTCTCATAAGTTCATTGCATATCTCAACCGCTTGCTGTGCATCTTTACCATAGATGCATCCAAATCTCCGTGCAAGTTCTTCGTTCATGGAAGCGCCGCCTGCAATGATGGGTAGCTCTATTTCTGCAGATCTTAAGGCTTTTACGACCTCGCCCACTTTGACGACAGTTGTTGTCATCATGGCAGATAATCCGACGATGTCTGGCTTCAGTTCTACAGTCTTTTGGAGAATGACTTGTGCGGGTATGTCTTTGCCAAGGTCTATGACTTCAAAGCCTGCACTTTCCAATACCGTTCCAACTATCTTTTTGCCTATGTCGTGTATGTCGCCTTCAACCGTTGCCAGCAGCACTTTCCCCAACTTTATCGACTGGCCTTCTGGAATCATTGCGCTTAGTTTTGTGAATAATGGTTTCACTGTCTCCGCAGCTAAGATGAGATGTGGTAGGAATATCTTGTTGTTGGCATACAATTTTCCGATTTCTTCCATGGCCTTCGTCAAGACGTCCTGAACAATTTCCAACGGTGACATGCGTGACGCACCTGAGCTGAGTGAGGTGATATACTTGTCTGCACTGATTTCATCACCTTGAATCAAGAATTTAACCAACTCATTTTCCACACCTTGCACCGGTGTTTCAATAGCCTCTTTTTTCAGCATTTTCTTCATACCGTTTAAGATGTTCATCGTTGTCTGTTCTGCTGTGTTGAGGATGGCACCGCAAAGTCCTCGTTCCATTGCCAATGCAAGTAGTGATGCATTCAGGCTCTCGCGATTTGGCATACCGAAACTGAAGTTCGATAGTCCTATGCTCGTCCTTATCTTATCTGTTGAAAGGAGCCTTATCGTTTCAAGTGTGACGTTGTAATCTTCATTTGCACCAAACGGCAACACCAATGGATCAACGAAGATTCTATCTTTCTCTATACCTTGAGAAATTGCATATTCAACTGCCCATTTGCCTATCTTGTATCTTTCTTGTGCGCTCTTTGGTATCTCGTTTCCCATCGCGAGGATGACAAGAACGCCACCGAATCTCTTTAGTAGTGCAATCTTCTTATCAAGTTCTTCCTTTGTTGCCTTGGAAGAATTGATGAGTGGTCTACCTGGATATTCGAAAAGTGTTGTTTCCAGAAATTCCTCACTCTGTATATCCAAAGACAATGGGATACTCACTATCCTATCGAGTTCAATCATCACTTTTCTAAAATGTTCTTTACTCAAGAAAGTCTCGTTGCCAAGATTGATGTCCAAAACTTGCGCACCTTCATTCTCCTGTTCTCTTGCTAATTTCAATACATTTTCAAAATCGAAATTCCGTATCTTTTCTTGGAATTTCTTCTTCCCAGAGGCATTTATTCGCTCACCAACGATCAAGAATGGCGAGATATTGACCATGTACGTTCTATTCGAAATGACATCCAATTTCTCAACATTTCTCTTTGCAGGTCTCTTGTCCTTTAGGTGTTTTGTCATGTAATTTATGTGTTCTGGACCCGTACCACAGCAGCCTCCGACGATGTTTACTCCAACTTGGACATGGTCTTCCATGTGTACTGTGAACTCCTCAGGGCTAGTCTTGTACACCAGTCTTCCTCCAGCGGTTAGAGTTGGTTTACCTGCATTTGGCTCTGTGAAAATAGGCTTTTTCGAAAAGAGTGCGAGTTTCCTTGCGAGTGGTACCATCAGTTGGGCTGTCAG
>DPXZ01000069.1 GCA_003526765.1 Fervidobacterium sp. | reverse complement strand
TTATTAATTTACCACATTTATCCTCTTTTGTCAACTACCTTTTTATTTCTTCTTATTCCTTGCTCTTTCCTCTGCTCGGTCTCATCTCAACCGCGAGATTTATTCTACTACCTCCTTTGTTAACTGTAAAGCCTTGCCTTGTTACACGTTCATCTTACTTACAGTTACGCTTCTCTCTCCCATTCCTATTATTCGGGCGTGTGAAAAATGGCGTAGATTTACTAACTATGCTAACTATGCTTGTATTGGTACATAATATATCTAAGAATGCGTGGAATTTGACTTAATGGAAATTTATATGATATCTGGTATAATTGAATGAATAAAGAAGGTGGTGATAAGAGTGTTAAAGAAAATATTTAATCGTGATCTTAATGATTTTGAGAAGTTTGTGGTATTTGAAAAGGGAACGGAAGCACCTTTTACAGGTGAATACGAAAACCATTTTGAGAAAGGCGTTTACGTGTGTAAGAACTGCGGAATTCCGCTCTATACTTCAAACGATAAGTTCGATTCAGGTTGTGGATGGCCTGCTTTTGATGATGAAATTCCGGGAGCCGTTCTTAGGCAACCTGATAGAGATGGCAGACGTACCGAAATTACATGTGCGTATTGTGGAGCTCACTTAGGGCACGTTTTTCAAGGGGAAAAATTGACTTCGAAGAATGTCAGACACTGCGTTAATTCAGTATCATTGAAGTTCATTCCAGAAGGTGAGAAGCCTCAAATCGACAGAATGTTCTTTGCTGGCGGGTGCTTTTGGGGTGTGGAGCATCTCTTCAAGGGTTTGGAAGGAGTTTTCGATACACGCGTGGGCTACATGGGTGGACACCTTTCAAATCCCACGTACGAAAAGGTGTGCATGGGTTTGACTGGTCATTATGAGACTGTTGAAGTCATATTTGAACCTAAAAAGGTTGATGAAATTGCACTTGTGAGGTATTTCTTCGAAATTCACGATTTCACCCAGGAAAATGGGCAAGGTCCTGACATTGGAGAACAGTACAAGAGCGTTATATTCTACACGAACGATCATCAAAAACAGGTTGCGGAAGAGATAATATCAGAATTGAAGAAAAAATACAAGGTTGCAACTCAACTGAGAAGAGCTTCTACTTTCTGGCTTGCGGAAGAGTACCACCAAGATTATTATGCTAAAACCGGTAAGGCTCCGTACTGTCATTTTAGGAGGAAGATTTTCTAAGCTAACGAAAATCCAAGTTTTTCGGAGAGTAATTCAGCAAATTGTGCGACATCAGCATCGAATTTCATATCTGCGTATTTATCAAATGGCGTTTCACCTTTGGTTACAATGACAAATTTTGCACCATTCCCAATGGCATAGAGTGGTAGTTGTGCTGCTGGATAAACTACGAGGGATGTACCCATGGCAATGAATAAATCACTGTTCTTTGCCCAGTTTTCTGCTTTACTAAATTCGTTCATTGGAAGCATCTCGCCGAAGAAGACTATGTCTGGTTTCGTCAAACCACCGCAGGTGCATCTAAAGTTTCGTTCCGTTAACAAGTTTCGTTCCGTTTCATCAAGTACATTGTACCTCTTCAAACATTTCAAACAATGCCAAGTTCTTACAGTGCCATGTATTTCTGCAACGTTTGTTGAACCAGCTTTCGTGTGAAGACCATCGATATTTTGAGTTATGACGCCTTTTACTTTTCCGATCTCTTCAAGCTTTACAAGAAATTTGTGAGCCGCATTTGGTTGAGCATCTAACATCTCGAATAGTCCTTCCTTGGCAAATTGGTAGAAGCGATCCGGGTTTGAATTAAAGTATTCTATATCGAAGATGTTTTCACCATATCTTGAATAAAGGCCATTTGGACTTCTGAAGTCTGGAATACCACTCGGTACACTTACGCCAGCACCTGTCAAGGCAGTTACGTATTGTGAGTCTTTCAAAATCCGTACAAATTCACCGATTTGATCTTTCATATTATCCCTCCGATAGCCCCGAATTTCAAATAAGCTTTAAGAAAGAAGAGTATTCGCTTGCTATAGAGTTCAGCGTAGCATTTCTACACTTTCTTGAATATAGATAATAGATATTCAACGGTATCATCGAACGACATCTTCTCTCTTATTCCTTGGCGCAAGAATGCATTTATCTCATCTATCAATTGAATAGATTTGTCTATCTTCGGATTGGTCCCCTTTTTGTATGCACCGACATCTATGAGATCTTTCGCATCGTTGTATGTTGCCATCATATCTCTAAGAGCCCTTGCAGCTTGCATGTGTTCTGGCTTAACGATATCGGTCATGAGCCTACTGATGCTCATCAGCACGTCGATTGCAGGAAAGTGGTTACTCTCCGCAAGTCTTCTTGACAGCATGATGTGCCCATCGACAATTCCTCTAACGGTATCTGATATAGGTTCATTGAAGTCGTCAGCCTCAACGAGTACAGTGTAGATACCTGTGATGCTGCCTTTATCTGAATTACCCGCTCGTTCTAAAATCTTAGGTAATTGAGCAAACACACTCGGTGGATATCCTCTAGTTGTTGGTGGCTCGCCGATTGCAAGCCCAACTTCTCTTTGTGCCATTGCCCATCGCGTTAAAGAATCGACCATGAGCATCACGTTGTATCCCTGATCTCTGAAGTACTCGGCAAAAGTAGTTGCAGTGAGCAATGCCTTGATTCGTAAGAGAGCTGGTTGGTCAGATGTTGACACAACGACCACAGACCTTCTTAATCCTGCTTCTCCAAGGTCCTTTTCCAAGAACTCTCTGACTTCTCTACCACGCTCGCCAATCAATCCGATGACATTTATGTCAGCTGTTGTATTTCTTGCAATCATACCAAGCAACGTACTTTTTCCGACACCACTTCCTGCAAATATTCCTATACGTTGCCCTTTTCCAATCGTGAGAAATCCATCTATGGACCTTACTCCCATGGGAAGTGGTTCGAGTATACGATTTCTTATTAGTGGATTTGGTGCCTCACTGACTATAGGCCTGTACTCTTTCAAGCTAAGTCTCTTCCCATCGATTGGTCGCCCCAGTGCATCTATGACTCTTCCCTTTATCTCCTCTCCAACGGGAATACTCACGGTTCTTCCGGTTTTGATGACCTCGCAACCTTTCTTCAGACCTGTAACATCTTCCAATGGCATGAGTATGGAGAATTCTTCTTTAAATCCAACAACTTCCGCCAAAGACTTCTTCTCGCCTACTATGATCTTGCAAAGTTCGCCAAGTGCTGCATCAGGCCCCTTGGATTCTATAGTTAGTCCAATGATCTTCTGCACCTCTCCGATGTAATCGTATGGATTCATTTTTTTCAACTTTTCTTCTACACTGTCAAGTAACTTTAGGTTCTGTTCGTATCTCTCCATTCATCTCACAATCCTTCCGTGACATTTCAGGTGTTCATCTATTCTTTCTTGTTATTTATGTTGAATACTTCTTCAAATATCTCATCTAATAACGTGAGCTGGAACTTTAGTGTCGTGTCGATCGTGCCCATATCTGTCTCCGCCACAACGCCGTATTCAACACTCGGGTCTGAAATGATTTCAAAGCCTTGTGATTTTATCTTGTTTAAAGTTTCTTCATCTAAAGTTTTCATATCTTCAGGATTTACTCTAATTTTCACCTTCGTAGCACTTACCAAATGAGAAAGGACTCTTTTCAATTTTCTTTTAGTAACATCTTCATCGATTTGTGTTTCTAAGAACTTTTCGACGAGATTTCTTGAAATAGCTGTAATCTTTTCAGAGTGCAGGTCGAGTAAATTATCCAATGAGGTTTCAAATGTGTCTAATACCCTTTGGAGTCGATTATTTAAGTCATCTATATTCTTCATTGCCTCTTGCTCAACTTGTGCAACTAATTCTTCTGCTTTTTGATTCGCCTGAGAAACAATGATGTTGTATTCTTCTTGTGCCTTACGAATGATATCACTCGCTTGCGCTTCTGCCTCAGACAATATCTGTTGCGCCTCCGCATTGGCCTTTGCAACCATTTCCAACATTTCTTCCTTTGTAATCACAGATTGTTTTTCATCCTCACTTTGCAGTTCTTCATCTTTGTTCTCGATTTTCATCGGAGCGTCTAAGTAAACGTATCTTTTCCTTATTAACAAACTGCTCACTCCTTCTTATGGTGCAACTACGACTATGTTAGATTCTAAATGATATTTTCCTGAATTCAGTTATCTCACTTTCATAAAGAATGTTGGGCACAAGGTGCCCAACATCTCATTTTTGTATTTGATTATATCGTTCGACTTATGTGCTACGAAGACTACAAACAATATCGCTGGGACCTTCTATCCTCCAACGTACTAAGCCTAATAAATCAATACTCCAATTGCTTTATACCCTTTTCGATGATCTCTTTCGTATCTCTTGCAATCATGAGTTCCTCGTTTGTCGGTACGACTAATACCTTTACTTTTGAATCTGGTGTTGAGATCACTCTTTCTTCACCTTTGATGTTGTTCTTTTCATCATCTATGCATATTCCAAGGTAACCTAAATAATGTTCACAGACTCCCTTTCTTGTAACTGGTGAATTCTCACCCACACCTGCCGTAAACGCTATTGCGTCAACACCATTCATTGCAGCTACGTATGAACCAATGTATTTTGCAATCCTATATTCGTAGATATCAAGTGCCAATCTACAAACGGGATCTCCATTTAATGCTCTTTCTTCTATGTCACGCATATCGGAGCTGAATCCATCTGTTAGGCCAAGGACTCCACTCTTCTTGTTCAAAATCGTGTATATCTCTTCTGATGTTATTCCTTCTCTTTCCATGAGGAATGTCACGATTGATGGGTCTAAATCTCCAGAACGAGTTCCCATGACGAGACCTTCGAGTGGTGTGAAACCCATCGATGTATCGATACTACGGCCATTCATGATAGCAGCAATCGATGAACCATTACCAAGATGGACAGTTATTATTTTTGATTTGTTATAATCCATTCCCAATATTTCGGCGGTTCTTCTTGATACGTATCTATGGCTTGTACCGTGGAATCCATATCTTCTGATTTTGTATTTTCTGTAGTATTCGTATGGTATTGCGTAAAGGTATGCCTTTGCGGGCATCTTGGAATGAAATGCAGTATCAAAGACGGCAACATTAGGAACCCCTGGCAAAAGTTTCATCGTCGCCTTTATTCCCATTATATTCGGTGGATTGTGAAGTGGAGCAAGGTAGGAGTATTCTTCGATAGCACTCATTACCTCACCGTCTACGAGCACTGAGCCAGAAAATTTCTCGCCGCCGTGAACAACTCTGTGACCTACTGCATCAATCTCTTTTAAGTCTTTTACTCCGCCAACTTTCTCGTCAACAACCAATTCGAGCACATATTTCAAGGCCTCTTCGTGATCCTTCATGGGCTTCTCAACTACGGCCTTTTGATCTCCTTTTTTATGGACGATCTTGCTCCCGGGTATCCCTATTCTCTCTGCCAAACCTTTACACAAGACTTGTTCTGTATCCATGTCAAGAAATTGGTACTTTATCGATGAACTACCGCAGTTGACTATTAAAACTCGCACTTCAACCCCCTCCTACCTGCAATCGATTCTCTATATTTTTCAAAACTCTCTGCTTTTGAAGTATCATTTATTCATTATACTTTTCCTGCAGCTCCAAGGAACTCAAGTCTGTTCATAACGACTTCCTTTACCAATTTCTTTCCAGCACCAAGATAATGCCTTGGATCGAATTCTTTTGGATTTTCTTTGAGGAACTTTCTCATACCTGCAATAAATGCAATTCTCAGGTCCGTATCGGTATTGACCTTGTTTATGCCAAGCGTGACACATTGTTTGATTTCCTCTTCTGGAACACCCTTTGCTCCACCAAGGTCTGTACCATATTCTTCGGCAAGTTTTACATATTCAGGTAGTACACTCGATGCACCGTGCAATACTAGCGGTATCTTAGTGAGTTCTTTAACTCTTCTGAGACGGTCGAAATCGAGTTTTGCCTCACCTTTGAATTTGAATGCACCGTGGCTTGTTCCAATTGCAGGGGCTAAGAAATCAACGCCTGTACCATCGACAAAAGCCTTTGCTTGTTCAGGATTGACGAGGACAGATTCTTCTGCAGAAACATTGTCTTCTATTCCTGCTAATTGACCGAGCTCGGCTTCAACAGAAATACCTGCAGCATGTGCAATTTTAACTATCTCTTTTGTCTTTTCCAAGTTTTCCTCAAACGGTTCTTCGGAAGCGTCGATCATCACCGAAGAGTATCCTGCCTTTATCGCCGCTATTATATACTCGAAATGCTTACCATGGTCAAGGTGTAAAGCGATTGGTATATCGACACTATCGGCAAATAATCTCACCAGTTGAACAAAATATTGTGCGCCTTTAAGCACATCACCATTTCCTGCATACTTTATTGCGCCTTCACTTGTTTCAATGATTACTGGTGCCTTCTTTTCAACTGCACCATCTAAAATAGCATGGAAAAACTCCATGTTGTTGATGTTGAATGCTGGAACTGCATAATACTCTTTACTTGCCTTTTCAAGAATGTCTTTTGTATTTACGTACATACTTTCAACCTCCCATGTTTTTGATGTTGAGATACATTTTCCCTCACGTTTTAATTATACCATATTATGTTAGCATTATGTTAGCTTTTTGAACGAAACAAGTAAATTAATACACCTTGTCGTGGGCATTATTCGTTGGTTATCTTATACAGCTCACGTTTTTTGAATGCTTCATATTCCAAATCATGGAGTTTTTCCAACTTCGATTCTATCTCCCTAACCTCGTTTATGTCTGACTTCGTCGCAGGTCTCTTCGGCGCAAACGCAGTACAACTGTCTATGTAAGGTTGAATAGAGATATCAAACGTTCCCAATTCTTTTGCCTTTTTTGTTGTCTCTATCTTATCAAATCCGACTAGCGGTCTTAAGACCATCAGTGTGCTTGCATCTTCTATCGTAGTCATATTTGTCAAAGTCTGGCTTGCTACTTGTCCCAACGTCTCGCCAGTAATGAGTGCTTTTGCCTTATTCCTTCGTGCTATCATATTCGCTATTCTCATCATAGACCTTCTCTGTAATATGAGAGAATACTCATCCGGTGCGTTGTCTTTTATGTACATCTGTATATCCGTTAATGGCACAATCCACATTTTCAATGGGTTGGGAAGATATCTTGACAATACCTTCCCGAGGTCTAAAATCTTCTGTACGGACTTTTCGGTTGTCATTGGTGGGCTGAGAAACGAAAGTGTCTGTATTTCAAGGCCACGCTTCATACCGTACCATCCGGCAACTGGACTGTCTATACCGCCACTCAGCAACAACATCGCTCTACCCGAAACTCCAACTGGTAGACCACCTGAGAGGGCCTTCTTTCCACAAAAAACGAAGATCTCTTTTTCTCTGACATCTATACCGATTTCGAAATCAGGGTTGTGAACATCTACCTTTAGATTTGCTACGTTCTCAAAGATGTATCCACCAATCTCTCTGTTCAATTCCATACTGTTGATTGGAAATTCTTTGAATCCACGTTGAGCCGCTACTTTGAAGGATTTTGCACCGTTTGCCACCTCATTTTGGGCGAGCTTTAGTGCAACATCCTTTACCTGCTCCAAATCGTGAGGTAGTGCATAGCCAAGACTATAATTCTGAATGCCCAAGACATATCTCAGTCGCTCTTCAAGTACATTTGGATCGTTTCGACCTATCCTTACAATAATTCTGCCATATCTCTTGTTTACAGCCGCCGGTTTAACTATGGTTATTATGTTATCTATAAGTCGCTTTTCAAAGAACTCTCTGTTCTTACCCTTTAGTCCTATCTCTGAATACCTCACTACAAAGACTCGTTCCACAAAAGATACCTCCGATTCTTAGTTTTTCTATATTGCTCAAAATCAGCCATTTTCTATAATCTGTATAATTTGTACGAATAATTATATCATACATCCTCTGGGCATGCATTTTGTATGTGGTCTCTACAAATTCATTTTCTCTCGTACAATCCGACAATCTCTCCCTGAGCCAATATGTGACCTTTCATTGCCTTTTCAAGATCAGCCTTTTTTACATTCCCCTTGATATCCAAAGTTGTGTCGAGGGCATAGACTTTGAAATGATAATGGTGCGCGCCATGTCCTCTTGGAGGACATGGACCATTGTATCCAACTCTACCAAAATCGTTGTATCCTTGCCGTGTACCATCGGCCAATTTGTCCACCTTTTTCAAATTCTCAGCTACAACAGCTTTCGTGCCTTTAACTGGCAGATTCCACAATACCCAGTGTACGAATGTACCAACCGGTGCATCCGGGTCATCGCATATGATGGCCACTGTTTTGGCATTTGCAGGGATGTCTGTGATAACAAGTTCAGGGCTAATGTCTTCTCCCTCACAGGTGTATTTCTTGGGTATAAACTCACCGTTTTTAAATGAACTTGTTACGTTTAAACTATCCACCTTGCTCGCCTCCTTTGTCGTACTTGAGGAAGTTGCTGCTGAAAAGAAAATCGAGAGTATCGTTAAAGCTACGATGCTTAATGCAACCATGTATTTAGAGTGGTTTTTCATCTTGGGTTTGAACATGATATCACCCCCAAAATACTGATGTACACAAAATCATTCAAATTTTTGATCTACTTACTTCTTATTATATCACTAGTGGTATAATTTATTATGCTAGTTTACAACAATTAGAATGTGAAAAGTGGGTGAAAGTGGGTGAAAATATATGACAGAAGGAAAAGTTGAAAGGAAAGTTATCGTTATCAGTGGCGGAGCAAATAATATAGGTAAAGGAGTGGCACTGAAATTTCTTAACAACGGGTGGCAAGTTGGAATAATTGATCACGACAAGAGAGCCTTGGATAACTTTCCACAGAAAGAAAGTGGGAATGCGTTTTTGTACGTTGGAGATGTTTCAGATGAATATGCCGTGGCAGAATTCTACATAGAATTGAAAGAGCGATTTGGTAGGTTAGATGCGATTGTAAACAATGCGGCTATTGGGCAATTCAAAAATTTTCTGGATTTAAGCGTTGGAGAGTGGAAGCGTGCAATCGATGTGAATTTGACAGGCTATTTTCTGATGGCAAGGTTCGGTGTTCCATTGATGTTGGAAAATCCCGGAAGAGGTGCAATAGTAAATATCTCATCAACAAGGGCACTTATGTCAGAGCCGGGCAATGAGGCATACAGTGCCTCAAAGGCTGGAATCTTAGGACTCACGCATGCACTTGCAAATTCGTTGGGTCCAAGTGTCCGCGTTAACGCAATCTGTCCCGGTTGGATATTGCACGAAAATGAACAAGTCACTGAACAAGACCATAAACAGCATCTAACTGGAAGAGCTGGGGTGGTGGAAGACATCGCCAATTTAATAGAGTTCTTGATTGACGATGAAAAGAGTGGATTCATAACTGGACAATACTTTGTGGTTGATGGTGGGATGACAAAGAAAATGATTTACATATAACAAGTAATGTGTATATTATTGTATACTACAAGTCAAACGCTGATCTGTTAAAGCAAAAAAGGAGGGCACTGCCGTGCCAAATGCACTTTCAAAATTTCTGGATAAAGTTTACGAGTACAAATTCACAATAATTTCTGTGCTGTTATTGATCTTGTCGTTGGTAATAATAGTAGGCAATGCACGGATCGAAACACGCATAGAAACCTTCCTACCAGGATACAAGCCGGGAAGGCCCATTTCGGAAATAGACAATCCTGCGCTTCAAAATGAAATGAAGATGAGTTCCAAATTTGGAGATCTAACAAATGTGAGTGTTATATACAAATCACCTGTACCACTCGACACTCCAGGTGCATTGTCAGGTTTGAGGACTCTTCAAGAAAAGATCGAGAAGATGGAAAATGTAGAAATGGTGATATCCGTACTGAACTATCCCGGTACAAGCGTGCACATTGTTGATGATGCTATAGATTTTGAGGATCTACCTTCGAATCTAAAGACATTTGTCTCCAATGACAAAAATTACGCGATGTTACTGACCGTTTTGAATACAAATGCAAAGAACGAAAATGAAGTAGAAGCTGCCGTAAGGAAGATAACGAACAATTTGAAGAGCGAGCCCGTGATAGTGATATCTGAAGCTTCCGTAAATAACATGCTTTTCGATGAGTTGCAGCGTTCGATGTACTTTTATCCAATAGTGATGTTCTTAGTTATATTCATCATATTCTACTATCAGACTCGAAGTGTTAGAGCTGCACTTATATCGCTTTTCATTCCTTTATTAGCTTCATTGTTTACACTCGGTATTCTTTTCTCACTCAATGGTGTACTAAATATGCTCACTGCAATGATTCCATCGTTTCTCATAATCATAGGCTCGGCTTATCCACTACATTACTACAACTCGTTGTTCAGAGATGAGGATGCAAAAAGGGAAATCTACAAACCCATATTCCTCTCAATGTTGACAACTGCTGTCGGATTTGGTTCTTTTGTGTTTGTTACAATCCCCGCGTTCAGAGAATTTGGTATATATGTCTCCGTAGGTTTATTTCTTGATTTTGTTTTAACTTTGACAGTTGGTGGTGAGCTCCTCAAACAAGCAAGCAGGAAATCCAAAAATAAACCAAGAGACCTTGGCATTCATTTCATAGGAAAGAAAGCTACTTGGGTAATTATCGTGATCATAGTTGCCGCATTGATTTCGTCACCATTTTTGATTTCAAAGATCAAGATTGGTCTTACAAGCACGGACTACTTCTCAAAGAACTCAGATATAAATGTGGGATACAAATTGTTGGAGGAGAAATTTGAACTACGCGATAGCATATACATAGTTTTGGAAAAGCCTGCAGGAATATTCTTACCTGGTGACAATGCGAACATAGAGAAGATAATCGCTGATCTATCAAATTCAGAGTATATAACAAATGTGGACTTTCCAACCGATGTCCCAATCACATTACTTACGCTTGCAGCTAGAAGTCAGCCGTTACTTAGAAACTACATAGCGGACGCCAAGACGATAAGGCTTACAGTCAATCTTACAAAGTCTGGCAGCGATCACCTTGAAGAAGTCACACAATTGATAGAAAGTGCGTTGAAAGATTTGCCATATAACTACTTCCTAGCAGGTACACCTTTCATTTGGAAGGCAGTGAACGATACCATCTTGATAAACCAGCTTCAAAGTCTCTTTGCCGCACTGATAATAGTATTCATAACAATATGGATCGTCTTCAGACGTATATCAGAAGCTCTTAAGTTAACTAGTCCTGTGATAATAGCTACTGTGATGAACTTTGTATACATGGCGATATTTGGCATGAAATTGGAGATTTCAACTGCAATAACTTCAGGTATAATCATAGGGCTTGCGATAGATTACTCCATACACATCGGTCATGAATACGATAGGACAAGAGACATACTCCTTACGGTAAAAAATGTTGGTCCTTCGATCATTGGTAATGCACTCGGGATAATCGGCGGATTCATGACGATGCTTATCGGTGGAGAGCTCGTACTCTTCAAGAGAGTTGCCATTCTCGTTTCCTTGGGCATTGCAACGGCAACTTTGCTTACATTAACTGTCTTACCATTCATGTTGATGGCGGTTAAGAAATCAAAAGAGAAAAATGAATGACAAATCAGTATGGGGGAGGAATAGCTTGTGCGGAAAATAAGACTGGGATTGTCACAGATCAATACGACAGTTGGTGATATTGATGGAAACGTACGCCGAATAATTGAGCAAATTGAAAGAGCAGTTAAAACAGGAGTGGATGTACTTGCCTTTCCGGAATTGACAATCACGGGATATCCACCCGAAGATTTGCTCTTCAAACCACATTTCATACAGAGGAATATCGAAGCGCTCAGCACCATTGCATCGCACGTGCCAGATAATTTGATGGTTGTCGTCGGATTTGTCGATGAAGAAGGTGACATATACAACGGTGCGGCCGTTCTTCACGATGGAAAAGTTGTGGGAAAGTACCACAAGAATTATCTACCAAACTACGGTGTTTTCGATGAGATGAGGTATTTCCAGCACGGTGATAAGGCACTTGTTGTCTCGTTCAAGGGTATGAAAATCGGTATCACGATATGTGAAGACATCTGGTATCCCGGTGGTCCTGCCAGAACGGAGGCACTCGTCGGAGATGCTGAAATCATAATCAACATATCTGCATCGCCCTATTACATGGGGAAATTGTCTTGGAGAGAACGTATGCTATCTGTTAGAGCAAACGATAACTTAGCTGCCGTTGCGTACGTTAATTGTGTAGGTGGTCAAGATGAACTGGCATTTGATGGTGCAAGTTTGGTTATAAAGGAAAACGGAGAAGTAATAGCCAGAGCAAAGCAATTTGAGGAAGATTTTCTAATTGCCGATATTGATTTAGTTAGCATAGATAAGGCAAGACTCAGAGATCCGAGGCGACGACAAGATAAACACAACCTCGATGAGAGAACGATAAATGAGCTTGAAGTGCTAGATATAGATTTCAAATATACCGAACACAAGCCAAGGATCGATCAAAGAATAGAAACAGCGTTACCAAAGGCTGCAGAGGTGTACCATGCACTTGTACTGAATACGAGAGATTACATCACCAAAAATGGGATGAAGAAAGCAGTCATCGGACTCAGTGGTGGGATGGATAGCTCTCTTGTTGCATGCATAGCTGTTGATGCACTTGGGAAAGATAACGTAATTGGCGTTTCAATGCCCGGCCCATTTTCTTCCGAACATAGTAAGGAAGATGCAAGACTTCTATCGGAAAACCTCGGTATAAAATATTTGACGATTCCGATATTAGATGTGTACGAGAAATATCTGGACACGTTCAAACCGATCTTTGGTGAATTGCCATTTGACACAACCGAAGAAAACTTACAAGCGCGAATCCGTGGTGTGATACTTATGGCTTTATCGAACAAATTCGGCTGGATCGTACTTACAACTGGCAACAAAAGTGAGAGTAGTACTGGTTATTCAACACTTTACGGAGACACTGCAGGTGGGTATGCAGTAATCAAAGATGTTTACAAGACATTAGTGTACGAACTTGCAGAGTACGTGAATGAGAAAGCAGGTAAAGAGATAATACCAAGAAGGGTCTTTGAAAAGGCACCGAGCGCTGAATTGAGAGAAAATCAAACCGACCAAGACAAACTGCCGCCTTATCCTGTATTGGATGAGATATTACGCATGTACGTAGAGGAAGATTACAGCGTACAAGACATCATCGCAGAAGGCTTCGATGAAGAGACAGTGAAAAGAGTAGCTTGGATGGTAGATGTGAACGAATACAAACGCAGACAAACACCGCCCGGTCCGAAGATTACACCAAGGGCGTTCGGAAAAGACAGACGGCTACCAATAACGAACGCATTCAAAGAGTGGAAAAAGAGCTAGTCACAAATTAAAGTCAATATCCATATCGAATTTCTCAACGTCCGTGGCAGCTTTTATCAGTACGTCAATGTACGGCTGCCACATCTTTACTACATAAGCCCTCGTATAGCCTTGTGGGTCACATCTTTCATTGACCTTCGGTACAAGCATTCTGCAACTTTCCGGTCTATTTTTGAAAGAAAGCTCACAACCGGTCGGTGTGAGAAAGGTACATTCCCCCATGTACCTGTGGTCAAAAACGCTCGACTCGAATCCTTTCACCACCGGTCTAACGAAGTAATGTTCCTGTTCTTGGTCTATCCAATCGACAGTCCATCTACCAGATTTCAGTGAGGTGTACAATTCATCGTACATGCGTTGTCTATCCGGCGCTCCAAAATCATCAGGCGTTGCGGGACCAGGATAGGACTTGCAACATTTTCCGCCGCATTGTTTACATATATCCAGATTTTCAACACCGATTTTGCCATTAATTGTTTCTTTCATCTAAAGCCTCCTAAGCACCTTCAACGATTTACATTGAACGAATGACAGTGTATACTTTATTAGAATAATTCAATCACCAACTTGGGAGATGGAAAAATGTCTGGACAAACACCCAACATATTTGTTCCCGATAAAACAGATTACATGCCCGAAAAAAAACTATTTCTTGCAAGGGCAGGTATCAGATACACAGAGGCAATAAACGATGAGAATATCATGAAAGATGTCAATGAAATCTATCTCTTGGGCCTTGAATGTGCAAAGCCGAAATTGTTCTGGCGAACATTTCAAAGGGTTGAATTGCCAGATTATTCTATACCCTCGCAATTTGCAAAATACAACAGATTTCTCATATTTATCTCTACACTTGGGAAAGAGATCGACCAAAAAATAGAAGAACTTAGCAAATTCTCGGTCTATCTGAGTTTCCTACTCGATTCATGGGCATCGGAATCACTTGAAAAACTCAACGATACATTTGAAGAAAAATTCAAGAAAGAAAATGGTAAAGCCCTCTCGATGAGATTTTCACCCGGCTATGGTGATTTAGATATTCGAACGAACAAAAAATACGTTGAGTTACTCAATTTAGATAGTGAGATAACTGTACTAGATTCAGGTATCATGATACCACGAAAAACCACAACTTGTATAGCTGGTATCGTTGAATAATCGGTCACTTATGCATTAATTGCTATACATCAGACTCTTCTATAACACCACACTCAGGACAGCCATTGTATTCAAATTGTATCGTTACGTGTGAGATGCTAAATGACTTGAGTTGATCTTTGACCTTGCTTTCTATATTCATCGTCTCGCTCACCGGCAAATCTTCTTTGAGATTTATGTGTGCTTCAAAGAAAACAGTATTTTCATCCAGGCTCCAAATGTGCACGTGATGTACATCCTGCACCTCATCGATTTTTTTCAGTTGCTCAACTATCGTGTTCACGTCGGCAACCTCAGGTGCAGATTGCATGAGAATGTTGATAGACTTAGTTAGTATTTCAAAACTCTCTTTTATCACATAAGCAGCTATGAGAACTGTGAGTAATGGGTCAATCCAATTCAAATTTGAAAAGCTCATTATCACTGCACCGAGTATGACTACGACAGAAGAGAGCGCATCTGTAAACATGTGTAGGTATGCTGATCTTATGTTCATATCTTTCCCAGACCATTTTCTGAGCAGATACATGCTCAACAGATTGGCAACCAATCCGATCGAGCCAACCCAGATAACCGTTATACTACCGACTCTTAGTGGGTTGGCAAATCTCTCGATAGCTTCTTTGATAAGGAAACCACCGATCACTAGCAGAGTAAGAGAATTAAGAAATGCTGCAAGAATGGTGGAACGTTTGTATCCAAAGGTCTTCTTCTCAGAAGGTTCTCTCAAGGATATCTTGTGTGCTAAATATGTGACAACGATCGACATCGCATCACTAAAATTGTGAAGTGAATCAGAAATCAAAGATAAACTACCTGCTATCAATCCACCGATCAATTCGGCAACTGTGATACCAAAATTCAGCAACACGACGTACAGTAATCTAATACCGCTTATTTCAGAATCGACTAGCGTACCATGGTTGTGAGAATGTCCATGATGGTCATGGTGATGATGTGCACTTTCATTTTCTCTCTGTGTTCCATTCGTTCCGTTCATCTTCTACCTCCAAATTAGCATTCAACAATCGATGTTGAATTGCCAATTTATACTGCGGAGCTTTATTGTCAAGTCTATTATATATTTTCGTATATTCTTGTCAACAATTGATAGTACGCATTTCGAACATACTCAGCGAAGATGAGCTTGATAATTATCACATTCAATTTCGGTATGTTGCATTTCAGAACCTACGTTCTACGTTGGGTATATTTGATTACTTCCGCTAACAGAAGTATATAATACATGTAGTCAAACTGATGGGGTGGTAGAAATGTTGTTCTCACTTGTACAAAAGTTCAGAAAGGATGATTTGTTTGACAAAGACCGGAAACTCTCTACCTTGAGAAGTACTTTGCAAATGTATCCTCTCACATTGGTAATTGGAAAATCTCAATAGAGCGTTCTTACCGTTTATTTGGATCTACAATAAATAGTTCGCTATACGTCCTATTTGATATTCGTCTATATTCCTTTTTAGTGGGTTTAGAATGTGAATATCTCGCCATATCTACGGCAAACTTAACTTCCAAAAATTGTTTTATGGTCTATAATTGTAAAAAATGTATTCTATCTTACTTTAGTTTCTTTGGGGAGCCTTCAAATAAATCTATCGATGCAACTGCAAAAAGAGGAGCTGGAAAAATGGACAAAACTGTGCTTAAATTCGGTGGTTCAAATCTAAGGCGGCGGAGTGATCTTTCAACGATACTGGAAGTAATCAGAATGTACAATGAACCATTTGTCATAGTTGTTTCTGCACTAAATGGAGTTACAAATTCGC
>DPXZ01000134.1 GCA_003526765.1 Fervidobacterium sp. | reverse complement strand
TACAGAGCAGGGACGAATTTTACTTCTTTGCCAAGCAGTTGTGACAATCTTTCTACTGCTGGTTTTACTGTGTACTTCGGGTCTGGTCCGCCCTTTGGCCTCCCAAGATGGGAGAGCAATATTACCTTTGCACCATTATCCAGTGCGTACTTTATCGTTGGTATTGCTTCGACTATTCTTGTATCGTCTGTAACTACTCCATCTTTTACAGGAACGTTGAAATCTACACGCATGATAACTCTTTTACCTTTGAGCTCAACATCTCTGATCGTTAGCTTTTCCATCTTTCACACCTCCTCGATTAACTTGAGTGATCAATTCTCTTGCCAAAAAAAGGGGGATAAATCCCCCTTCAATTTTAGTGCATAATTATAATAGCGTACCTACTTTTTCAATGGTATCGACGACTCTGCAAGTGTATCCGTATTCATTATCGTACCAGCTGTAAACTGTAACGAGGTTGCCGTTCATAACTTTCGTGAGCGTTGCATCGTAGACGCCTGCGTACGTTGTTCCAACTATATCTGTACTTACGATCTGGTCAGTATTGTACTTGATTATACCTCTCAGTCTACCTTCTGTAGCTTCCTTAACCTTTGCGTTGACTTCTTCAGTCGTTGTCGACTTTTCAACTTGAGCAGTTAGAACTGACATGGAACCGTCTGGAGTTGGTACTCTCAGTGCCATACCATCGAGCTTACCCTTTACTTCCGGAACAACGAGTGCAACTGCCTTTGCAGCACCTGTCGTCGTTGGTATTATATTAACCGCTGCTGCTCTTGCTCTTCTGAGGTCTTTGTGCGGAAGGTCGAGTATTCTCTGGTCGTTCGTGTAGCTGTGGACCGTTACGAGATAACCTGTCACGATACCAAAGTTGTCGTTGATGACTTTGACGACAGAAGCAATGGAGTTCGTTGTACAAGATGCACAAGAAATGATCTGGTGTTCTGGCTTCAAAAGTTCCTCGTTGCAACCGAAGACAACTGTGATATCCTCGCCTTTTGCTGGGGCTGTGATGATAACTTTCTTCGCGCCTGCTTGAATATGCTTCATTGCTCCATCTCTTTCAGTGAATTTTCCAGTCGATTCTACGACTACATCAACACCGAGTTCTGCCCAAGGAAGATTTACAGGATCCTTTTCTGCAAATACTCTGATCTCTTTTCCGTTAACTACAATAGAATTCTCCTTAATTTCTACTTCCCCGTTGAACGTCTTGTGAACTGAATCGTACTTGAAGAGATAACCCAGTGTTTCTGCCTTGTCCAAATCGTTGATTGCAACAACTTCAACGTCGCTTCCACGGCGAATGAGCTCTCTTAAAACAAGTCTTCCAATCCTACCGAAACCGTTGATAGCTATCTTCATGCTAATCCCTCCTCGTATAATAAGTTCGGTAAAAATTAAAATTGGTCTTTGAAAATTGAATGCATATTTTTTAACACCTCTGGTAAAATAGTTTCAGGTTGCCCCTCCTTGAGACTTTGTTCTCTTAAATAAGATTGCCTAACTAGAGTACAGCTTTTTACTTGCCGGAAAATGTTTTGCCTCGTTTTCTTATGTACCGCGAGGTTGTAAGGCTGTACTCAATCCGGAGGTGATTCCTTTGGCTATTTTAGCTATTGATGTCTCAAAGAACTATCTTTCTTTCTTTTCTGATTTCATCGGTAGTGGGACTGTTGAGAACTCTCCTCAAGGTATTGTTGAACTTTTTAACAAAGCTTTTGCTTCTTCTTCCGATTTTTCTCTTGTCCTTGAATCAACTGGTGTTTTTTCTTTTAATGTCGCTAACTTCTTCTTTCAAAACAACGTACCTGTCTTTTGGGTTAAAACTGATAACATTAAGCTCTATCGCAAAATTCTCAATCGTCCTAAAACTGACAAAATCGATGCTGAACTTATTTTCTCTATCGCTTCTAAATTTCCTGAGTCTTTAGTCCCTTTTGTCAATAACTCATATATCATCTCTGAGCTTCGTAATCTCACCAGACTTTATTTAAAGTTCAACGAAGATATCGCTCGATTGAAACTTAGGCTCTATTCGTATGTTTCTCTTTATTTCCCTAAACTTGACTTTAAACTAAATAAGACTTTCGAATGCCTGCTTAAAGATTATACAATCGAAGAAATCGCAAACATGCCAATTGAAGAGTTATTTGAATATATTGCGAAAATTTCCAGACACAATGTCTCTTCACAAGTCTTAGCAGAAAAACTCCAAACTCTTGCTAAAGATGCCTTGAGGTTGTCTGTTAATCCTTCAAACACTCTGAGAATATCTATTGTTTCCACTATCGATTTGATACAGCACTATGAAAAACAAATCGAACTAGTAAAGAAAGAAATAAGTAAATTACTTAAAGTAATTTCGAACACACTAACAACAGTCAAAGGGATAGGAGAAATAACTGCAGCTGGAATTATAGCCGAAATAGGAGACATCAATCGTTTCGAAAAAGCCTCAGCGTTAGCATCATACGCAGGGCTTGTATGGACAATCAATCAAAGTGGAAATTACAAATCAGAAAACAACCAACTAACGAAAAAAGGGAACAAGTATCTAAGAACATACCTAGTAATGGCAGCGAACGGAGTAAAGACATACGATCCTGTATACAAAGAATATTATCGCAAAAAGTACGCAGAAGCAACAACACACAAACACATGAGAGCGCTAATATTAACTGCAAGGAAATTAGTAAATTTAGTGTATTATTTACTAAAGAACAACGTACCGTATGTACCGATGAAATAGGTAAAAAGAACGAAATCAAGTATGTGAAGAATGAAAGTGAAATATTAAGTTATTGAAAGTCAAAGTGTTGACTAGGTTTTTTATTTTTCTATTTTTTCTCCTCTTGACTTATTACCGGAAATCTTAAAATGTTGTTAGAATGTGGTCAATGTATATCTACGAAAAGATTTTTTACGATACTTCCGCCGTTCTTCGTTGCTCGTGAAAAATTGTACAATATAAATATTACATTTGATATAGAAAAACCGTTACTTTTCCTATTAACTCTCCATATACCTCAAATTACACTGCATTTGATTGCATACTGGAGTATACTCGATTATCAAAAAGAACGAAGAGATTAAATAATGATAACTGTACATATTTTATCATGGAAATCATTTTCAATCAATATTGAATTGAAGTCGTTTGGCAATTTGCACAATGGAAGGAATATAATATTGGTGGTGTTTGGTGGTATGACTGTTTGATATGTCTGAGGGCAAACTAAAATGCCTTAAGGAAGCTGGTTGCGTATGTATGAATATTTGGAATATCACGGGGTTCGAAGAGAAGTTATAGAGGCTATGAATAAAATAGATAGAAAGATATTTGTCTCTGAAGAATATGAAGAGAGCGCCTATTTAGAGGTACCATTGCCAATTGGTTTTGGCCAAACTATATCAGCGCCACACATGGTTGGCATCATGTGTAGCGCGCTGAATTTGTCTCGTGGAGATAAAGTATTGGAAATTGGTACTGGAAGTGGTTACAATGCTGCAGTCATTTCTTTACTCGTCGGTGATGATGGACATGTATACACGATAGAGAGAATCGCCGAACTGGCAGAAATTGCGAGAAGACGAATGGAGCTACTTCGAATCAAAAATGTGACAGTTGTTGTAGGTGATGGGAAAAATGGATTGGCTGAATATTCACCTTTTGACAAGATTGTTGTGACTTGCTATGCACGCAAAATTCCAAAACAGTTACTCTCACAACTTTCAGACAATGGGATACTGTTGTGTCCAGTTGGAAACGAATTGGTCCAAGTGTTGAAGCGCATAACGAAGGTGCGTGGAAAAATTCATGAAGAAAACTTAATGGAAGTCAAATTTGTCCCATTAGTTTGATGTATTGAAATCTCAAATTGATTTAGGGTTTGGAAATACTTTATACAATCCTTTGATGGTTAATTGACCCCATGTATATGTTATAACGGAGGCACTCGCATTTCCAACGACAATTCCCCACCATACGCCAGAAAGTCCTACGTTCAAAACACCTACGAATAGCCATGTCCAAAATACTTGGAAGACTATGGTACGCAATATCGTAGTGATGAGACTCTTAAATCCCTGACCAATGCCTTGGAACATACCTGATGTGAGCATCCCCAAAGGTGTACCTGGTAGAAAAAGACAGAGTATCTTCAGGGCATTGGAGATGTTATCGAGCAGTACACTTGATGCTTCAGTGTACGCAAATAGAAAGGCAAGTTGTTTTGAAAATAGAAACATCAGTGACATTACTGTTAATCCAACGGCCTCACCGAACTTTATCGAATATTTCAGTGTATTTTCAATCTTCCGAATATCTCTTGCACCATATGCAGCGCCAGTTACGGGTGTAACGGCAGAAGAGATACCAGTGATCGTCAACGTACCAAGGTTTATCATTCTCCAAGCACTTGTAAATGTCGCAACACCAGCATCACCAGCAGCTTTTGAAGCAAAGATGTTGAGAATGTAGATTGCTGCAGACATCGTTATCTGACCAAGCGCGGTTGGAAAACCAACTACTGCGATATCTTCAAGGTACTTGCCATTGTACTTGAAGACCTTGAAATTCACCTTTAGAAATGTCTTTTTCGATTTGAAGATTATGTATGCATAGATTATCGTTCCACAGATTATCGATAACCCCGTTGCCCAAGCTGCGCCCTCTATCCCAAGTTTGAATACATAGATAAACAATGGGTCAAGTCCAACGTTTAGTAACGAAGTAAGTGTTACAACGTACATTGCGCGTTTTGAATCTCCCTCTCCACGCAATATTCCAATTGCTGCATTGTTTAGCATTAAAGCAGGTGCAAACAAGTAGATTATAAAGCCATAGTTGTATGCCTTTGCAAGACTCTCACCAGATGCACCAACACCAATCAGTGCAGGTTTCAATAACAAGATACCTAAGACGGCTGTAGCTACTGATGTTATGAGAGCCAATATGATAGAATGTTCTGCTACGGAATTTGCTCCAACGTAATCTTTCGCACCTATCTTTCTCGCAATTGCCGAACTCGTCCCGACCGTTATACCTGTTGCTATCGCAATGACTATCATATTTATTGGGAAGAAAAAACCCATGGCAGCCAAATCAGTAGGGCCAAGCCCAGCAACCCATACTGCGTCTACAAGATTGTAAAGTGTCTGTACGAACATTGCTATCATGTTGGGGATTGAGAGTCTTACTATCGCTTTTTTGTAATCACCCAAGAGTAGTTGTATATTCTTGTTCGCTCCCAAACTAGTGCTCTTTTCTTCAATCACTTCATCAGACTCAATCATTCAATTCCACCTCTTCAAAAAATCTTTTCATCGTCTCAATAGAGCGCATCGCCGTTTTTTCTCTATCCTTTCTACCAGCAAGCAAGCCGAAGTTAGCGTACATGGGTTTTAACTCGCTAGCAGATGTAATGTAGTGCACAAGCGCACCGCACATTGTATCTTTTGGGAATGTTATCATGGGTTTGCCAGAAAGCATTCTGGATATGTTGATACCAACGTACATACCAGTCATTGCAGACTCTACGTATCCTTCAACACCTGTAATCTGACCTGCGAAGAAAACATTGGGCATTGTTTTCAATCTAAGAAATTCATCGAGCACTCTTGGTGAGTCTATGTAACTGTTCCTATGCATTACTCCGTAACGCAATATTTGAGCATTCTGAAGCCCAGGAATGAGTTGGATGATGCGTTTTTGCTCTCCCCATTTCAATCTTGTCTGAAAACCAACGATGTTGTACATGCTACCTTCAATGTTTTCTTTTCTCAACTGAATAACTGCGTAAGGTTCCTTGCCAGTATGCGGGTTGATTAGGCCAACCGGTCTGAGTGGGCCATATCGCATCGCATCTTTACCGCTTCTTGCAATCTCTTCTATCGGCTGGCATCTTTCAAAGAGCATCTTTCTATCGAATTCTTCCATTTCTATCACCTGTGCATTCACTAATTCATTCCAAAATCGCTCGTATTCATCTCTACTCATCGGGCAGTTTATGTAGTCTCCCGAACCCACTCCGTATCGATCTCCAACAAAACAGATATCCATATCTATGCTATTTGCATCAATTATTGGCGCAATTGCATCGAAAAAATTAAAAAAGCCACTAGTTACGCTTTTGATCCACTCTGCTAATTTGCCGTCGGTTGTTGGGCCTGTAGCGATGACCACTATATCTCCATCATCGACATCGGGCGATTGCACTTCTTCCCATTTAACATCTACGAAAGACGTGGCAAGTAACTTTTCCGTGACACATTTGGAAAAGCCATTTCTATCAACGGCAAGCGCTTTACCAGCAGGCACGCGACTTTCGTATGCACATTTTAATATCAAACTATCCCAAAGAATCATCTCTTCTTTCAATAAACCTTCGGCATTCTTCAGTTCAATCGATTTTAAAGAATTGCTACAAACGAGCTCTGCAAAATCATCACTTACATGCACAGGTGACTTTCGAATCTTCTTCATTTCGTGAATTACCACTCTTATTTTGCGTTTTGCAAGTTGCCATGCTACCTCACTACCGGCCAAGCCTGCACCAACTACGTGCACTTTAAACACTCAATCAACTCCTCTTCTTTTCATCTACAATTACTATTCTAACATATGAGAGTTTAGATACAAGGTACAGCAAGAACTTATTGAGTTTTAAAAGAATAATCAATGCCCCTGCTTGAAACGCAGGGGCTCTATTGACGGATTGCCATCTAAAGGAATCGTAAGGAATCATATTTGCTGTCAGAAGTCAAGAAATCATGGAATCTCGTTTCCGGCAGCTCTGTAAAGTTCGTACCAATCTTCTCTTGTAAGATTCACATCGGACGCCTTACATATTTCCTTGAGTCTGTTGGCATTTGTTGTACCAACGATTGGTTGGATTTTTGCAGGGTGTCTCAATATCCAAGCGATAGGAATGGCTTCTTTTGGAACATTGTACTTCTTGGAAAATTCTTCAATCTTCTTATTGAGCATGTCGAATTTCGGGTTGTCCAAGAAGACACCATCGAATGTCGACTGGAAAGGTGACCACGCTTGGATTGTGATGTTCTTCAATCGACAGTAATCGAGTATACTACCGTCCCTGTCTATGGAACCATCGACTCTCATGTTGACATGCAATCCTGCATCGATCATACCTGTGTGCGCAAGGCTCAGTTGAAGTTGGTTTATCAGGATCTTTTGATTGAGATACTTGCTCAAAAGCTCGATCTGCATCGGGTTGTGGTTGCTTACACCAAAGTTTCTTACCTTCCCTGTAGAATGGAGTATGGAGAACGCCTCAGCAACTTCCTCAGGCTCCACAAGTGTATCAGGTCTATGGAGCAACAACACATCGATGTAGTCTGTCTTCAAGCGCTTCAAACTTGCATCGACACTCTCAAGGATATGCTTTTTTGAAAAATCGTAAAGCCCTCTTCTTATACCGCATTTTGTTTGGATGTAAATCTTCTCGCGGTCGATGCCCAAATCTTTCATTACGTCACCAAAGAGTTCTTCTGACTTACCACTACCGTAGATATCCGCATGGTCGAAGAAGTTTATCCCCTCTTCAAGTGCTGTAGCTATGAGTTTTGAAGCATCCTTTAATTCCATGTTCCAAATTCGCATGCATCCGAGCGATATCTCCGAAGCAGCTATCTCGTTTGCTATCTTTATAATCCTCACACCTACTCACCTGCCTTTTATAGAGTTTATAGAGTTAGTGCTGCCATTTAACTAACGTACACAAATATTATACCACTAGACAATAACAAAAGACCCCCTTGAAGAAACAAGGGGGTCAGTTAATCAAAGCCTGGGCACTACCTACT
>DPXZ01000013.1 GCA_003526765.1 Fervidobacterium sp. | reverse complement strand
AATCACCAAGCTTATCTGCACCATTTTGTCTTATTACTCTGGCAATTTGTGAATTTCCAACGCTCAACTTCGTAACCCCTACTAATTCAATTCCATTTTCATGGCACAGACGGGATATTTTTTGAACGTTGTAAGCCAACAAATCAATGTCTATGGTCATTCTTGGAAAAGTAGAAGAACTCATGTATCCACCTCCACATATAGCACTATTAAATCATTTTCAGAAAGTAGATAAAAAAAGTACCATAAACGAAGTTTTTCGTGGTATAATCATAAAGATTAGTACAATGATTTACACCTTATTGTAGCACTATACACTTCATTATTGAATTGTAAATCAAACAAACCAAATTGTAAATGATCCAGTTGGGAGGGATACAAGTGGATAGCAAAGTAAAAGAGGCCTATGAATACATAAGTAACCATACTTCTAAAAGGCCAAAGATTGCGCTTATTCTTGGTTCTGGTCTTGGATTTCTTGCAGATAACGTAGAAGGTGGAGAAAGTATATCTTACAGAGATATTCCAAACTTCCCATATTCTACTGCACCAGGCCATGAAGGGAAATTCGTTTTTGGAAAATTATTTGGTAGAGAAGTTGTCGTTTTAAATGGCAGATTCCACATTTATGAGGGATGGGATCCTACTGACATAAAGATGGTTTTTCACACGCTGAAGTTGTTTGGAATAGAGAAAATGCTTATCACAAATGCATCTGGTGCTGTCAATACATCGTACGTGCCTGGCGATATAGTGATGGTAAAGGATATAATAAATCTTATGTTCAGAAACCCATTGAGAGGTCCCAACGACGAAGATATGGGACCAAGATTTCCAGATATGCTTGGTGCATTCGATAGGGAATGGATGGAAAGAGTTAAAAGCGTATTCCCAGAGATGAAAGAAGGAGTATACATCGGTTTGACTGGTCCCAGTTACGAAACACCTGCTGAGATCAGAGCGGTAAGAAAGATGGGAGCAGATTTAGTTGGTATGTCTACCGTTCCAGAACTCATAATCTGTGCTCATGTTGGGATCAAAGCAATAGTTTTCTCATGTGCAACGAATATGGCAGCAGGTATCTTGGAAAAACCACTTTCACATAAAGAAGTACTCGAAGTGGCTGATTTGGTGAAAGAAAAGTTTACGAAAATTGTTGAAAAGGCATTGGAGGTAGTATGGTGAACAGAGAATTCTTATCGATTGTTGCAAAATTGAGTGAATCAAGCAACATTTTGGTCGTCGGTCACATAATGCCGGATGGTGACGATATAAGTTCCGTTTTAAGTGCTAAAATAGGACTGGAAAGACTTGGAAAGAATGTGCTCGCTGGTATAGACTGGAGAATACCTTGGTATTTTTACGAATTCGAAGAAGTTAATCAGATATTGACATACGAACAAGTGAAAGAACGTGGTTTCAGGCCTGAAGTAGTATTGATAGTCGATGCTTCAAGCCCCGATAGAGTAGGGCAATTTCAAGAGTTTTTTGATTCAACAACCGTATTACTCATGGACCACCATGCTACCAACACACTTTTTGGTGACCACAATTGGGTCGATACGAAATTTGGATCAACTGCACAGATGGTCGTAAGGGTGAACAATGAGCTCGGCGTACCTTACGATGAAAAATTGGCAACATTGAATCTCATGGGAATTGCAACAGACACGGGTTTCTTTAGATACTCAAATGCTGATGAAACAGTCTTTTCGGATGCAACTAAACTCGTTTCTTTAGGCGGTAAAGTACATTTAGTCTCAAGAATATTCGAAAACAAAAGGATAGAGCAATTCAAGTTGCTTTCCACGATGGTGGATCACCTCAGATTAGAATTGGATGATAAGATTGTGTATTCATATCTATCGAAAGAAGATTACGAGAACAATAATTGTAACGAAGATGACAGCGGAGGATTCGTCGGTGAATTGAGATCATTAAGAGGGGTTGAACTGGCGATTTTCCTTTCAGAATACGATAGTGGGGAAGTACACATTAGTTTTAGATCTAAAGATTGGTTCGATTGTAGTAAATTGGCTACGATGCTCGGTGGTGGAGGACATCCACGAGCGGCGGGATGTACGATCAAAGGAGATTTGTACGTGATAGTAGAAGAAGTAATTAGAGAAGCAAAGAATCTTTTTTTGACGTCTCTCACCTCTTTAAATGATTCTGCGAGTAAGTAATTGCTTTAATATCATAATTGTCATAAAGTTGTGGATTCATAAGACCAAAACTTGTGATGGGGGATAGAAATATCTTGAATGAAGAATATCCAGTGAGAACTACATACGTTGGCGAAGAATACATTCAAGAAATGCAATACGGTGAATATTTGGTAAGAGCCTTACCATCTAACACAATCGATGATTTCAACAGATACGTGGTAAAGATAAGTTCTTATTCGGCATTTGATCGCTGTAAATCACCGAGTTTCGTGGAACAAAAGGACGGATACATATACGTAAAATTCACTCATCTGCACGAGAGACCAATTTTCGATGTCAAAAATAAGTCCTTGTTGAATTCGACAGATACTGAGGCCATTATCAGATGGATAATTGATTTTGCTAAATGCATCGAATTGCAAATTTGTCCACCATTCCCAGTTTATTCAGTGGAAGACATATATACGTACGCAGGTGAATTTTTCTTCTTGCCTCCTTTGTTGTTTGATCATAATCTTGCTCGCACAGTAGCAAATTCGGAATATGTATTTGCTGCACCTGAATTCCTAAAAGATGGGACGTACGATGTACGTTCAACTATGTACGTTCTCGGAAGGCTTATTGAATTTTTCGATAAAGATGGAAAATATGAAGGGTTAACAAGCAAAATGACGCAGCCTATGCCTGAGTTGCGCTATTTTCTTTTTGGCAGTGAAAATGATGAAAAGGACATAGCGGTTATAGAAAATATTGTGAACAGAATTGAATCATTCCTTGATGACACATCCGACAAGTTCAATATAATACAACTCAAGACAAATCGCTACGACCGTTACAGATCTCTTCTCATGGAAATAATGTCGGAAATATCAAGAAAGTCTAATATAATTCTTGCTGGCTCTATGTTTATGAATGTGATCTGCGAGATTCTGTACAGATATGGCAACCAAATGGATAGCGCGTCGTACTATGAATTATCTACATGTTTGTACAGCGTTTGCAGGTTCGACAACATAATACCTCATGTCATTCAGGCGTTGGAGAAACTTGAATCTGTAACAATAGCAATCGATGATCTGGAAAACTGTGATACCTTTACAAGAAAGTTCTTGAGCTACATTCGCGGAGATGAAGTTAAATCAAAGATAACTGTTATTACAAATAATAGTTCAACTTCAAATTTGACGATAGATATAGAGAAAGAATTCTTCTCAGACGAAGATAATTGGACAGATGTTGAAAGATCAGTAGATGCGAATATTTTTGAAGACAGAAAGCTTCAACTTCTTTCAATATTAGGTCAAGACTTTTCCATAGTTGAAGTAGAGCACTTAGAGAAGATAATTGGTGAAGATTTTGAAGAAACATTGGGAAAAGCTATCAAGTTGAATATAATTTCAAAAAGGCAGTCACTGTACTATTTTAAGGCAGAGATGTGGAATTTGTTGTACGAAAGGCTTCCAAAAGACTATCGGACTAATCTACACTTTGAATTAGCTAAACTTATGGAACATGGGAGATCTTCGTACATATTTTCTTTTTTGAGAAGTGCTAGACAATATGAATACGCTGGCAAGAGACTAACCGCAGCTGTGCTTTATATGAAATCGATCAAGTGGAATTTGGAACATTATGTACTCTCTCCAACGCGTATTGTAGACATGTTCAAGGAAATTTACGAACTGCTCAAATCTGAAAACAGGTTAGATTCCTATTCATTCAATATGCTGAGGCTTAAATTCCAGTATCAGACCGGACAAGAGGCTTTGTCATCAATCCCGATTTTTGATAGTGAAGTGACGAATCTAATAAGTGTATTCAAACCATTCGTTGAACAGAAATATGAAGAGTGCATCGAAAAAGCCAGTAAGGTTAAACCAAAGACTGAATTTGAAAAGTACGAAATAGAATTCTTGCAAAATTATGCTTATTACTCACTCAACGATATGGTCTTAGATGAGGAATTACTCGAAGGTATTGTTAAGAAGCTTGGCGAGACCAATATCGTGTCAGCTCAACTAAAGTCAGAGATATTTTGGTTAATTGGAAATTCTATAATCTACTCTGATCCGAAAAGGTCTAGCATCTTTCTTGCAAAGGCGGATGAGTTGGCTAAGAGATTCAACATCATGTATCTTTTGATAAAAATCAACAATTCGTACGGTATTCTTTACGATGGTCAATCACTTTCGATAGTGTATTTTAGAAAGGCATTGCAAATTGCCATCGAGATAGGATACAATAGGCGCACGATATCTTCTCGATATAACTTTCTCAGGAGTCTTTTGTACTTTGGCAGGCTTCCACAGTTGCGTGAAGAATTGAAAAGGGTGCAGAGAATTGTATCGATGAGTAGCGAGAGTAATAATACTGAAAGGGCATTGTTGCTCAATATAACTGGCTTTTATTATATTTACGAGCAAAAATACGACAAAGGGCTTTCATGTTTAACGGAGGCATATAATATAGAGAAGGAACTGGGTTTGCAGCATTCTTCGTTGAGAACTCTCGTACTTCTCGAATTGATCTGTGGACATTTCGAAAACGCAAAGAGATTAGTCTTAGAAAATCAAGATGACGCTGCAATTGGTATACGCGGTTTTGATTATTTACAAAAACTAATCCTCGCTGAGACGGACGATGAATTTGTAAATGCATGGAAAGGCTACAGAGATTCGAAGATCAATTTGTTAAGGGAAGAGATACTGTATATTTTTTCCGAAAGGCTTGCAAAGGTAGACCCGGAGGGCTTTTTGAGAGAAGTGCACAGATGGGAGAATGTTTATACAGTTGAACAGGCAAGGCTCTCACTCTTTTATGTATTGCTCGCAAAATACAGATACTATGATTTCATAGGTAACGACCTGCGCAAGAACTTAACTGATTGGGAGCTATGCCGCCTTGGCAGGGTTATGGATATAGACCATCCGTTTTTGAGTAACAAGAGTTGTAAACAATTTAAAAATAACATATTGGTAAGTTTTCTAGAGGTATTCAAATTCATCGATCCTAACATAAGTGTCGACGATTTCGTGAGACTTTTTGCAAGTTTGTTATTTGATGCGTTTTCTGTAGACGAGGTATACGTCAACGTAAAGGATGAGAAATTGGGTATCGATTATACGTTTTCAACTGCAAAATCACTTCCTGATGGTACCTTTTTCAGCCTGTCGCCTCTGAAAATCAAACTTACCGACAAGATAGATGAAGATTGTGAATCTACTATATACATGTCATCGCATACGTTTTTTTCAGAAGATGAAAACGAGACAGAACAG
>DPXZ01000032.1 GCA_003526765.1 Fervidobacterium sp. | reverse complement strand
GAACTAAAATTCGGTGCTGTAGACATGCTCAGTTCTCCAAAGTATATATTTCTGGTGAGAGAACTCGACAAAGACTTACCAACCGGCAATTTGGCTATAAGCACAAAGATGCAGATACGTCCAACTGAAGAAAGTACAGAGACCACTCCAGCAGATGTGTCACTTTCCATAACACTCAAATTCAATGAACTGAGAAATGAACCGTTCGATTTACTGAACAACAACATAGGTATCAAAACGGCAATGATAGGACAGCTAATGGCCATGAAGCCTCCAATATGGGATATCTTGACTCAAGAAGAGATGGCACCAGAAGATGCTTCGGAAATACTTGATATCGTTTTGTCCAACCTAACGTTCTACGACAGTGCTACCGAAGAATTCACTGTGACGATAGACAATGGCATAATCATTTTAGGCAGCGTAACTGTTCCGGAAGGATAAGATCAATTCAACTAGTAACGAACTATCCGAAGTTTTTAAGAATTAATCTGCAAGCCTCCCGAAAAATGGGAGGCTTGCGTTTTTAACTTGGCTTTTTCTGCTAATTCAAAAATGGTGGTAAAATGGACATGAATGGATATGAAAAATGGAGGTGGTTGAGTATGGATATTCGTGATGTGATCAAACAGAGAAGAACTATAAGAAAGTTCAAGCAAGATCCCATCGATGATGATATCTTGAAAGATTTAGTCGATTGTGCACGACTCGCTCCAAGTGGTTCAAACAGACAGCCACTCGAATTCATCGTGGTAAAAGATAAAGAGATGTGTGCAAAGGTCTTTGATAATACAGGATGGGCTGCCTACATAGCACCAAGAGGCACGCCAAAAGAAGGTGAAAGACCAACGGCGTATATCGTGATATTGATAAACAAGGCAAGATCATCAAAATGGGTTGACAATGATGTCGGTGCAGCATTTGAAAATATATTGTTGGCTGCATGGGGATTAGGAATTGGTGGATGCATCATCGGCTCTGTCAACAAGGAAAATCTTAGGAACATTCTGAACGTGCCTGAAGAGTACGATATCGCTTTGGCAGTTGCGTTGGGTTACAAAGCACATGAATCTTTCGCTGAAGACAACGATGATACGGTGAAGTATTCGATGGACGAACAAGGTAACTTCCACGTTCCAAAAAGACCTCTCGAAAAGGTGATACATTTCGATAGATTTTGATAATCTTGTTTGATAATCTTGAATGTTGATGTCGATGTTCCCTTTATTTGAATAATTGCAACGAAATAGCCACGCCCTCATTGTATGGGTGTGGTTTTTCTGTTTTTATTAGTTTTATTTTTGAACTATTTACATTTTTAACTGTCTAATCTTATGAAGCAGATGCAACTGGATTGAAAGGGGTGAGTGATTTGGCATTGGAGATTAAATATGATGATACGAGAGATATTCTGAGGAAGGTACTTGGAATAGTATCTGGATTAGTGCGGTTTATACCTGAAGTTACAGAGATGGAGAAGATGAGTACAACAGAATTGTACGTTTTCCTCTTTGTGGGCAGTGAAGGAAGGACTATGAACAGTGTCCTTTCGAAAGAGATTGGCATATCGAGATCAAACGTGAGTATTGCGACAAAATCGCTTTTGAAAAAAGGATTAATAGAGATGCATCATGATGAAGATGATAGACGATTCATCTACATCACTCTCTCTCAGTCGGGTAGAGCTACATTCGATAGGTTTTTAGACGCCTTTGGAAGGATCATTGCGAGTGTACTTTCTAATCTTTCTGAAAGGGATGCTGAAAGGCTCAATGAGAGTTTTGAGATGATTGTAAAATTCGTTAAGTCGCTCAGTTCATTTGACGAATGACAAACTATAAGGAGATGATAGTGTATGGCTACAGTACTTGTCACGGGTGCGACTGGCCATTTGGGCAACGTGCTCGTTAGGGAATTGATTAAGTGTGGGCAAAATGTACGAGTGCTCGTCCACCCAAGTGATGATTTACGTGCTCTTCAAATGCTCCCGATAGAGGTTGTTTACAGCGACGTGCGTGATGATTTTTCGAATGCGCTCTCCAGTGTTGAAACGCTATTTCACCTTGCTTCAATTATTTCGATAACACCTTCTCGTAAGAAGCAGCTTTATTCGGTCAACGTTGGCGGCACTGAGAACGTAATATCACTTGCCAAAAGGTATAGAATCCCTCTGATTTACGTTAGTAGTGTCCACGCCTTTAGTGAGATGGGAAAAGGTTCGATCATCACAGAAGAAACACCCATCGATGAAAATAGGACGATAGGAGACTATGCAAAGTCAAAAGCGATGGCTACGAAGTTAGTCTTCAATTCCTTCAACGAAGGGGTGGATGGTTTTATCATCTTTCCTACCGGCATATTTGGACCGTACGATTTCAAGAATTCCTACTTTTCTAGCGTTATGAGAAAATATCACGAAGGAAGATTAAAGATAACAGTCAAGGGAAAGTTCGATTTCGTAGATGTAAGGGACCTTGTACATGTCATGATCGAATTGTATAGACAATTCATCAGTGATGAACAAAATCAACTTGTGAATGGTGAGGGATTTATCGTATCGGGTAACGATGTCTACTTTGAAGAACTGCCAAGGCTCTGTGGATTATCAAATTACCGTGTACTTGACGATTCTCTTGCAGATTTCGTAAGTTACTTGTCTTTACTTGGCACATATTTCTCGATTCCCAGTGAGTTTGTTCCATATGCGCTCCATACAATCAGATTGGATTGCAGGTTTTCACATGATAAAGTAACCAAACTCACTAATTATGCGCCTAGAGAAGTTGAAGAAAGCGTAAAGGATTTTTTCAATTGGTTAAACGTATAAACAAAAAACAAAGATGTGTGCTATAATATTGATTGAAGCTTTAGGGAGGTGGATTTTTTGGCACGATTAAGAGTTTACGAACTTGCAAAACAGTTGGACATGGATACAAAAGAATTGCTCCACGAGTTGGAGGAGCTTGGTATTGAAGTAAAAAGTCACATGAGTTACATAGACGAAGAAACGGTTAATATTCTCCTCGATATATATAAGCAAACGCTTGAAGAAGAGGAGGATATTCTGATTGCAAAGTCGAAAGAATCGATTAAGGAGAAAGCAGAAGTTAAGAAGCCTCCCATTCATATTACTGAGCAGGATTTAAGACTTGATAAATTGGCTGAGAAGATAAAGATACCACAGAATAGAATTATCCAAGATTTCTTCATGAAAGGTGAGGTTCTTAGACCGGGGCAGCAGATTTCTGTTTCTTTGGTCAAGAGGATCGCAAAAATGTACGATGTACGCCTGACGTTTGAAGAAGAGGAGACTACAAAGGAAACTATTAAGACTGAAAATCCACTCGATGACCTCAAACGAAAGTTCGATGAGTTGTATGTTGATAAGAGTAAATTATCGCCGAGACCACCTGTTGTAACTGTCATGGGGCACGTTGACCATGGTAAGACGACATTGCTCGATCACATTCGAAAGACACGCGTTGCCGAGAAAGAAGAGGGCGGTATTACACAAAGTATAGGTGCATATCAAGTTTTGATAAATGGCAAGAAGATTACGTTTATAGACACACCAGGTCACGAAGTTTTCACAGAAATGCGTGCACGTGGTGCTCAATCAACGGATATCGTCGTATTGGTTGTCGCTGCTGATGATGGTGTGATGCCACAAACAATCGAAGCGTACAACCACGCAAAGTCTGCAAATGTGCCGGTTATAGTTGCCATAAATAAGATAGATAAACCAAATGCAAATGTAGATATGACGAAGCAAGACCTCGTGACGAAGCTCAATTTGATACCTGAAGACTGGGGTGGAGACACGATCGTTGTACCGATCTCTGCAAGAAATGGAATAAACGTAGACACGTTGCTTGAGATGATATTGCTCGTCGCAGAGATGCAAGACATCAGATGTATTCCAGACTCACCTGTCAGGGCAATTACGATAGAGACGAAACTCGATAAAGGATACGGACCTGTCGCAAATGCGATAGTGAGGGATGGTATTTTAAAAGTCGGAGATTACATAGTTGCTGGAAAGGTGTATGGAAAGGTTAAAGCACTTATAGATGACAAAGGTAAAAGGATACGTGAGGCAACGCCTTCTACACCAGTTATGATCG
>DPXZ01000031.1 GCA_003526765.1 Fervidobacterium sp. | reverse complement strand
CTTCAATATTTACTTCAATCTTTCTCTCAACTGTGGCAAATTCGGATTTCTAAACACACCAAATCCCATGACCAAAATATCCACACCTAAACTTACAAGCATTAGTGCGTTCTCGTTCCCAACACCACCATCAACTGCTATTTTGAAATTGTATCCTTTATCACTTCTGATCCTTGCGAGCCTTTCTATCTTGTCATTCATCGTTGCTATGAATTTCTGCCCCGAAAATCCCGGATTAACGGTCATCACAAGTACACCATCCACATACGGCAGTATCTCATCCAACGTGGAAAGTGACGTGGCAGGATTGAGTGCGACAAAGGCCTGTGCACCAAGTGATTTTATGCGTTCAACGCTTCTGTGTAGATGATAACAGGTTTCCTGGTGAATCGTTATCCTATTTGCGCCTTTTTGAACAAACCCCTCTACAAGTTCATCCGGATTTGTTACCATCAAGTGGGCATCTATGGGCATATCTGTGAAAGTCCTCAATGCCTCGCACATTGGGTAACCAAATGTCAGATTCGGTACAAAATGTCCATCCATCACATCCAGATGAATCTCATCTATGTGTGGTCTTACCCTTTCCACCTCACCTTTCAAATTCGTCAAATCTGCTGCCAAAATCGATGCACTAATTATCGCCATTCCAAGACCTCCCTTTGATATGTACGAATTATCATGGAACATGATGTACCGTTATATATCGTTTGACACAATAATTATATCAAATAACTGTCAAACTTCGATACATCAGAAACCATCAATCACAATGCGAATACGACCATAAATGCACTACTGACATAGTATACCGTCGTGTAGTTAAATGATGTCAATCTGTTGATACATTAGAGCAATTTTCTTCTTCCATATCTTAACAGATTTTGTGCATTTTTCTGGTATAATTATAGTTAATAACTGGTCAAATTCAACAGTAAATTGTCAAGAATGTCAAAGAGGTGAGTAGGTGAACCTAAGAAGAATACAAGTACCATCCGATGTTGCTGCAATGGAAATTCTTGGTCAATACGATAATAGAGCAAGGTATTTGAGAAGAAGATACAACGTTGAAATAAGTATTATCGATGACGAGATTCGTGTTAAAGGTGATGATGAAAAATCACTCGATATAGTCGAAAAAATTCTGCGGGAAATGATAAATATAACTAGGGATGGTCATCTACTTGATTGGACTGAATTCGAATACATAGTCGATGAAAGCGAGAAGATAGACAATCCAGAAGAGGTATACAAAAAATCAGTTGGAAAGGTCAAAGCAAAGACAGAAGGGCAGAAAAAATACCTTGATGCCATCGAGAAGAACGATATAGTATTTGCGATAGGTCCTGCTGGTACTGGTAAGACCTATCTTGCGTCTGCAGTTGCTGTCAATTACCTAAAATCAGGTAGAGTTCAAAGAATATTGCTTACTCGTCCTGCAGTGGAAGCTGGAGAAAAACTTGGTTTTCTGCCCGGTGATCTAAGTGAAAAAGTAGATCCATACTTGCGACCTCTCTACGATGCGCTTATCGATATGCTCACGATAGAAAAGTTCATAACATTAAGAGAGAAAAACATAATTGAAATCGCGCCTTTAGCCTATATGAGAGGTAGGACACTCAACAACGCATTCATAATATTGGATGAAGCACAGAATACAACGTACGAGCAGATGAAGATGTTCCTTACAAGGATGGGATTTGGTTCAAAAGTCATCGTCACCGGTGATATCACACAAATAGATATCCAAGAACGCTCTGGGTTAGTCATTGCGCAAGATATTTTGAAAGATATTGATGGTATAGAGTTTGTATATCTCACGGATGCAGATGTTGTCAGACATCCACTCGTAAAGAAAATCATCCGTGCATACGACAAATTTGAGAAAGAAGAAAAAGAAGAGAGACAAGAGAGACAAGAAAGACAAGAAGCATTCGAGAAGAGGAGCCGAAGATGAGTCAGTCAAAACGTTCGGAGACTGATAAGTTCTTAGATGAGTCGTTTATATACGACGGTATAGTTATCGCACTCATCATAAGTGTAACCAACAACATATACGACCTGAGCATTCTAGGACTTGCAAACGAATTTATCTTAATCCTTATAGTCTGGTATGGCATCGTAGAACACTTCATACGAAGTTCGAAAACGATGAACATAGATACCAGATACAGATTGTTTTTCTATGCCACATTTTTGATAGGCAGTGTTCTGAATACATTCATCTACAAAGCCTATGGCATCACGTTCATACCGATAATAATAGTTCCAATGATCATAACGTTGCTCATCGATTATGAATTTGGTGCAAGTGCGGGACTCATCCTTTCACTTTCTACAGCATTTCATTATCACGACTTTTTCATGTTCTTACAGTTGTTCCCTCAAGTATTCATCTCCACATACTTACTCAAAAACGTCAGAAGTAGAATGCAAGTTGCCAAAGCTGGCTTAATTTCTGGAATAGTAAGCCTTGTTATGATACTACTTCAAGAACCAGTTAGGCATTTCTATTTCTCATCAAGAGACTACCTCATACTTTTCCTAAACCCATTAGTTTCATCGATAATAGTGCTTGGTGTATTACCATACATAGAGGTATCAACGAGAATCTATTCTAACATAGGTCTCGCAGAGATATCTACACCGAACCATCCACTTCTCAAGTTACTGATAGTCCATGCACCTGGAACTTATTATCACAGCATGAGAGTAGCAGAACTTGCCGAACATGCAGCTGAAAACATACA
>DPXZ01000008.1 GCA_003526765.1 Fervidobacterium sp. | reverse complement strand
ATGCACGTTTATCGTCTATTCCACAACTTATCCCCACCTCACATCGTGAAAATCTTCTTATCACATCCACATCTCTGAGTATAAGACTGGATTTTGTGAGGATATCAACGTTGACATCGTAATTAGCCATGATCTTCAAACACTCCCGAGTCAGTTCCAATTTTCTCTCAATGGGTTGATAATCGTCCGTGACACTGGCGAGCAATATGTGTTCGTTCCAACGCACTTTTGAAATCTCTTCCTTCAACACATCCAGCGCATTCGCCTTGTAATCAACAAATTGTCCCCACACATCGCCTTCATGACCAGTGAAGCGTTTCATGAAACGTGCATAACAGTACACGCAACCATGCGTGCAACCAACATATATGTTGCAACAATAATCCGCACCCGGGAGTTTGCTCTTTGTAAGAATGCTCTTGCAAGTAATTTTAGCCATGTATTTTCACTTCCATGCTTAAATATACAAGATTATTACAGATTATTATAGCACTCGTGCAATGGAAAATTCTTAAAGTAAAGTTTGCTAAAATCGTGGAAAGTTTGGAAAAAATAAAGGAAAATGTTAAAATATTATCATGATAAAACATTTCGGTGTCCAGTCTTATTCAAGGGGGAAAGATGATGTCTGAGATCAAGCTTTTTTCAATAGACGGTGAGGTTAAGGAAATCAAACAGACAACGTTTACTTTAGAAAAGGAACTACAGAATATCATAGAAAAGAACATGCAGCTGTTTTTTGGCGTAACTTTTCTCGGCTCTGAATATGTGATTCCGAATGGTCGAATGGATAGTATAGGTATAGATGAAAACAATTGTCCAGTGATTTTCGAGTACAAAAGGAGTGTCAATGAAAATGTGATTAACCAAGGCCTATTCTATTTGGATTGGTTGTTGGATCATAAAGCAAATTTCGAATTACTCGTGCTGAAAAAATTTGGTAAGGAAAAGGCAGATGCTATAGATTGGAGTATGCCGTGCGTGATATGCATCGCCAACGATTTTACAAAATATGATGTCCATGCGGTGAATCAGATGCAGAGGAACATAAAGTTGGTGAGATATAGAAGGTATGGCAATGAATTGCTACTTTTTGAGTTCTTGAACGATTCTCAAGAAACGGCGTTACCAATCAGTTCATTAAGTAATTCTTTAAGCAGTGAGAACTCTGAGATAAATTCTACTAAGAATGGTGCTAAGACATTTTCACAACGCCTCGAAGAAGCTCCTGTTAACATAAAAAATATCTATTTTACCATCAGAGATTACATTTTGTCTTTGGGAGATGATGTCTCAGAGAACATTTTACGATATTATGTGGCCTTTAGAAAGGTTAAGAATATTGTTTGCGTTGAAGTATTCAAAAATAAGCTCATTCTTCATCTTCGACTCGATCCAGATACGGTCGAGCTAAAAGAGGGATTTATAGAGGATGAACGAAATAAGGGACATTGGGGTACTGGCGATTTGGAAGTTATCATCAAAACACCGGAGGATTTTGAACGATGTAAACCGCTTATCGATAGAACCTATAACGAGAATTGAGTGGAATATATGCATGTTTAATCAATCTCCATAGTATGGAAATGTAGCGATATTTTTAGTGAGATGTATAGGAGGCCACTTAAGCATGGGCGAGGAGAGAGATGATAAAGAGACTAAAGAATGTGAGGAAACGTTGAGAAGCATGATTGAAGTAACCCAGGAGGATTACAAAACGTTTGTTGGAGAAAGGTCTTCTGTTGTTATAGATGGCCTTGAGATAAAGCTTGGCAGGAGTTGGACGATCAAATCGTATGGTCCACAGAATGGTTATGCGCTTGAAAGAACGACGGTGTGGAATTTTCCCGACGTAGGTAGGTGGGCTACGCATAGGGGAAACTATCGTGGAAGTTGGTCGCCTTACATTCCAAGAAATCTCATCTTGAAGTACACTGAGAAGGGCGAGTGGATTTTGGATCAAATGATGGGAAGTGGAACAACGTTAGTCGAAGCAAAGTTGCTCGAAAGGAATGCCATAGGTTTAGATATCAATCAAAATGCAGTCATGGTTGCTCGAGATCGGTTGAATTTTTACTATAGCCCCCTCTTTCCAGATTATGTTGAACCAACGATAAGAACTTTCTGTGGCGATGCAAGAAATTTGGATAAAATCACAGACGAAAGTATAGATCTCATCGCTACACATCCCCCGTATGCAAAATTGATTTCGTACACACGCAGTGGCAACGTGGAAGATGACATCTCACAACTACCCTTTGAGCAATTCATAACTGCGATGTACGAAGTCGCGCAGGAGTCTTTCAGAGTTTTGAAACCTGGCAAAGTTTGTGCAATTTTGGTTAGCGATGCAAGAAAACACAAACACTATGTTCCAGTCTCTACAAGGGTTCTACAAGTATTCTTGGATGTAGGATTCATCCTAAAAGAGGATATCGTAAAAATTCAAAGGAACTTGAAATGGACAAGTGAGAAATGGAGAGGTGAGGGGTATGATTTCTACGTGATAGGTCACGAACATATATTTATCTTTGAAAAACCCAAAGACAAAAATGAGGCAAAGAAATACAAATTCAGCGCCAAATGGTGGTAAAATCCAAAGACCATTGCTATGGAGATGATTAAGATGCAAAATAAATGGGCTATGGCCATTAAACCAGTTGTCGATGTTAGAGCAGAACCAAAATTCAGGAGTGAGAGAGTACATCAGATTGTTTTCGGAGAGATAGTCGAATTACTCGAAGAACAGATAGACAATGAGTATCTATATATCTGCGATAAGAGGGTGGATTATCGAGGATATGTCAATAGAAATACTTTGCACATCTTGTCAGAAGATGAACACTCTCAATTGAACAAACTCCCAGTCTTAAAAGTCTCCGTTCCTTTTTGTAAAACCGTTGGTGGTTTATCCTTTCTTCTTCCTGTTGGAAGTAGGTTGTATAAACAGTCGGAGAATGAATATATACTTCCCAATGGGACGGTTTATTCATTGAGTGACTCTTTACTCAACATACATAGCAATATTATTGATTTAGCGCTTGATTTTCTTGGCGTTCCGTATCTTTGGGGTGGTATATCTTCTTATGGTTTTGATTGTTCAGGCTTTGTAAATAGGCTCTACGATTTAACTGGGAAGGATTTACCGCGTGATGCCGGAGACCAAGAAGAGTGCCTTGAAAGTGTAGAATCTCCGGAACCAGGTGATTTACTTTTCATGAAAGGACACGTCATGATATATATAGGTGAAGGGAAAATTATCCACGCAAACGGGCATGATATGTGCGTTTCGATAACAGACATTGTCAAAGATGAATACGGGAAATATCTGAAAAATCAGATAAGAAAAATTGGCAGAGTTAAATGACTTTTTTAACTATTCAACTAATCTAATGCATATGTTAAATTACCTCACCTTTTCAATTTTCTTATACTCGTAATGTGTTGCTTATCTGTAAATGCCATACGTTCTGTTCACATCTTGAACGAACAAGATTCCGTTACCCGGCTCGTTTATCTTGATTGCATCTTTTATCGCAGAGATTATGTTCTCTGTCGTATCACTTTCTGATAGTATCATTACGATCTCCTTTTCTGGTTCTATTTCCATGGAAAGTATCTTGCCACTTTCATGTATTCCTGAACCACGTGCGTTGATGATCGTTCCACCTTTTGCCCCAGCTTTATTTGCCGCATCGATTACTTCCTCTGCCCTTCCTTTGTCTACTATGACTGTGATCAAGTTGTACATTGCTTCGTCACCTCTTCTTTCTATATCATTCTTTACGACTCTTTTCTCAGATTTGATGTTCTTTGAGCCTAAAATACTATTGATGGAGGTTGTGAAGACTATTCCACGATTTGGTTTATCAAACTCAAATTCCTCGTTCATTTCCTCAAGAGCTCGGTATGCAACTGATTTTTCAGCTGCTAAGTATACTAACTCCCTTCGCACATCGGCCAGTCCTATAAAATTCAGTACGCGGCTGTTGACGGTACCTTTTGCCAAAGTTATAGTTCCACCGGAAAAGCCGTGGCGTTTTGCCGATTTAACTACTTTACTGCCCAATCCATAGTTAACAATTATACACACCAGTTCCATTTCAACAGATTCTCCAAGATTTCTACTATTCTTTTTTGCTATCTTTTATTCCTCCCTTCCGAGATTTCATCTTGAAAATCAGACCAAGAATTTGTATTCCAACAACTGGAGTCATTGCAGCTGTTGCAACCATGCCAAAGCCATCTATTACGACACTTGCATGTTCTACAGCTTCAGCAATTCCATTCGTGAATGCCATGATGAACGTTGCTATCATCGGTCCCGACGCAACTGCTCCAGAATCGAATGCCATACCAACAAATAAGTCAGGAACGAAATACATCGTAACGATGGAAATGATGTAACCTGGTAATAAATAATGCCACAACTGAATCTGTGGTACAAGTATCCTTATTACAGATAAACCAATAGCCAATGATGCACCAAGTGCCAACGTGAACAGGACAGCGAATCTCTTCACATATCCGCTGGTTATCTCTTCTATCTGATATGTTAACACTTGAACACTTGGTTCAGCAAGTACCGTAACAAGGCCAAAAAGAAATCCGACTACGATAACGTATATTTTGTTGTCCATAGAAGCCAACTTGTATCCAATTACGCTCCCAACTTGTATAAAACTTGCATTGACCCCCAAAAGGAACATCAAAAATCCAATAAACGTGAAGAGCAAACCAAAAAGTATCTTTCTAAGCGCGTGTTTGGGAAGTTTGAAGACAGTTTTTTGAAAAATCAAGAAAACAATGATGATTGGTAAAAGAGCAATGGTAACTTCTAACATCGTTGGTAGTAACTGCTCGATGAATGGTGCCATTGCCGAAGTGGAAAATGTTTCGTCTATCGCTAAACTACCGGTTATCTTCTCTGCTCTTGAGAGTATACTCAAACTCATAACTGAAAGTATGGGACCTACATAAACACAAGCAGCTAATCCGAAGCTATCTCTTTCGGAGGTACGACTATCTTTCTTGATCTTCGAAGCACCAACTGCAAGAGCTAAGATGAACGGTATTGTGAGCGCTCCCGTGGCCGCTCCAGCTGCATCAAACGATACAGCTAAGAATTCTCGAGACGTGAATAGTCCAAGAAGGAATATAAAACTATAGAAGATTAAAAATAGGGTACGAATTGAAAAATCGTACACGATCCTCAGAAGGCCTACCGTAAGTAGCAATGCCACACCTAAAGATACAGTGATGACGATGACATTCTTTGATATCATGCCTGATGTAACTGACTGTATCTGTCCCGCTAAAACATGTAATGCCGGCTCGGCAATTGTGATAAAGAAACCGAGTGCCAAACCTGCAATGGCTATGATCCAAAAACGCTTGGACTTTGAGATGGTACTTCCCATGACCTCACCAATTGGTGTTATGCCAATATCCACTCCAACGAGAAAAAAAGTTAGTCCCACAACTATAATTGCTGCTCCAACGAGGAATCTAATTAACAACGTTGCTCCAAGCGGAGTTAACGTGAAATTCAAAATCAGTACTATGATTATGATTGGAAAGACGGAAGATAAAACATCTTTTAGCTTGAGCGTTAGCGCGTTCAAGTAGCCATCATCCTCTCTGATCTTTCTATTTATATACTATACCATACTCACATCTTTGAGAATTTCTCTTTTCCAAGTCTCCGGAGATACATGTCGATTTTCTTGAAATCATATTCTCCAAGACCGTAAAAGTCTCTGAATTCTGAAACAATCCTCCTGAACAACGGATAGTCTTTCAAGTCTTGGCTTTTGAATTCATAAAAACCATCAACATCTCTGAAGTA
>DPXZ01000160.1 GCA_003526765.1 Fervidobacterium sp. | reverse complement strand
ATATTCGTGCTTGATCCAATGCTTGCTACAGGTGTTTCTGCAGTTGATGCAATTTCGAAGATCAAACAAGTCGGTGCTAAAAGGATTACTTTTATCTCTTTGATATCCTCACCTGAAGGAGTAAAGGCACTTGAAGATACTCACCCTGATGTAGATATCTACACTGCCTCACTTGATAGACAATTAAATAACCACGGTTACATCCTACCAGGACTTGGTGACGCGGGCGATAGACTGTTCAGAACTAAATGATGCAGCCTTTGATTATCTGATCAAACGATTTGAAAACTCTCTCGAAATGATGTGGAGGTGCTTTATACTTGAGTGAAGGAATAAACATGAAACAACTCGAAGAAATGACGATGAAAGAACTCTATGAACTTGCAAGAAAGTATGATATTGCCAGATACACTGCTATGAGAAAGCAAGATCTCATATTTGAGATACTCGAAGCAAAGGCAAAGTCGGAAGGATATTTTTTTGGTGAAGGCGTGCTTGAAATTGCACCCGATGGGTATGGCTTTCTCAGAAGTCTGGAGACGATGCTTTCTGGTCCCAAAGATATCTATTTGTCACAGTCACAGATCAGAAAATTTAATCTGAACACTGGCGATATCATCTCAGGGGTGATACGTCCTCCAAAAGAAGGAGAACGTTTCAATGCAATGATAAAGATCGAAGCAATAAATTACAAATCCCCAGAGCTTGCCGATGAACGAGTCAATTTTGAAAATCTCACACCGGATTACCCAAAGGAAAGGTACGTACTCGAAACAGAGAAAGAAACATATTCAACCAGACTCATAGACCTTTTTGCACCGATTGGGAAAGGTCAACGAGGCATGATCGTCGCTCCACCGAAGACTGGAAAGACCACCATTCTCAAGGAAATGGCAAATGGCATAGCTCAAAACCATCCAGAGACCATAAGAATAGTGCTATTAATCGATGAAAGGCCAGAAGAAGTTACAGATATAAAAGAATCGGTCAATGCAAAGGTCATTGCCGCACCATTCGATATGCCATCGGATAAGCAAATAAAAATAGCAGAACTAACACTTGATATGTGTAAGAGACTTGTCGAATATGGTAACCATGTTGTCGTATTACTAGATAGCTTGACGCGTTTGGGACGTGTTTACAACATAACGGTACCACCAAGCGGAAAGCTACTCACGGGTGGTGTGGACCCAGCTGCACTCTACAAACCGAAACACTTTTTTGGAGCGGCAAGAAATACCAGAGAAGGTGGCAGTTTGACGATCATTGCAACGGCACTCATAGAGACCGGCTCAAAAATGGACGAGGTAATATTTGAAGAATTTAAGGGAACAGGTAACATGGAGCTTGTCCTCTCAAGACAACTTGCAAACAAGCGAATATTCCCTGCGATAAATCTAGCACTTTCTGGTACGCGAAAGGATGAACTCCTTACAACTCCTGCTGATTTAAAGAAGATTTGGATACTTAGAAGAATGCTCAGTTCTATGACAGAGGAAGAAGGACTCAAACTCATACTATCCAAATTGAAAGAAACTCGTACAAACGCAGAATTTCTTGCGCTCGTAGATGCTCAAAAAGCTGTATAGTAATCTAATAATCTGGTAATCTTATTACTCGCTTGAGACGATAAGAAACATAGAAAGCGAGGAGATGCAAAAAAATGTCAAGGAAATTTCTTGCCTTTTTTCTAGTTTTGACAACTGTGATTGGATTTTCTACGGCACAAAATGGGATGGAGTATTACTCAGCAGCGGAATTATCGTATAAATCGGGAGACTATAAGACCGCTCTGGATAACTACGAAATGGCCCTTGCAGCTGACAATACGCTTGAGGGATATGACCCACAGATAAAATTTAAGATGGGCATATCTGCTTACATGATTGGAAATTACGATAAAGCAAGAAATTATCTTGCTGGTTATGATAATGACTTTGTCAGAAATTTGCTTGAATCGATATCTTCTCGGGAAACTGAAGATGAGTGGAAAAGGTGGATAAAGCAGAATAATCCTACTACATCCGAAGTTGTCTCACAAGATGAAGTATCAACATCAACGGCAGTTACCGTTACACAGCCATCGAGCGGAAGCTCTAATGTCGCAATCATAATAGTCATATTTTCCACTACATTTGTCGTTTTGATGATTGCCGAGTACAGAATTTATAGAGTAAAAAGAAAAGTTATCGAACTTCCTTTGGAATCTCGTCAGAGGGCATCTGCACAAAAGATCGAATCAGAAATTGCAAGTACCAATACACCCAATACTGCTGAGGTATCCGGCGAAGCCAGTCAATCTTCTGACGCAGCCGAAAAGAGTTCAATTGACAAAACACCCTCAGAGCTTGATTTAATACCAAATGGGGCAAAGATCATTGATTTTGAAGAACTCATAAATAGTGAGATAGATGTATTTAAAGATATCTTCGAACAACTTGATACTATCGATAACAAAAAGGAAGAAATGCCGAGTGTTGAATCTGCGAAGAATACAGACAACAGTGATGTATTACAAAATATAGAATTCGATGCTGAACCTCCTATAGAAGAGATTGATAGAGAAGCACTAATCAATGAAGTTTTGGATGAGAGCAAGAATTTGATAGATGAGATAGAGAAGATTTCTAATGAATCTGGTGAAACAAAACAGAGCGAAGTGACACCTGTTGAATTAGAAAGTATCGAAGCAGAACTCATTGGAAAAGTTAAGAAAATAGTAGACACAATTTCTGAGAATAAAGACAAAGAAACAGAATCAGAATCAGAGGAACAACCTGTAGAAGACTACGAAAAGCTACAGAAACCATTTGAAGAATTTGATGAGCTGGAAAAGATATCCGAAGAAGATGCAAACATCCTTATGAAAAAACTACTTATTCTATCTCGAGGTGAAAGGGATTGACTATTTTCATTCTTTTTATTTACACGATAGCGTATGCATTTATCATATTCAAGCCCCACATATCCTCAGTCACAACCCTCTTGTTTGGCATAGTTTCAATATTGCTTTTGGGAGAATTCAACTTTGAGAACCTGCCAGCAATAGTCGATTTCAATACACTTTTCATCTTACTTGGCATGATGCTGACGATATCGATTTTAAAAAAGCATGGCGTATTCAACGAAATATCCGAGAGGATCGTTAAATTCAGCAAGGGGAATATGATATTAGCGATATTACTCATAGATGTTGCAATATTCCTACTGTCAAGTTTGCTCGACAACGTCACAACGATACTAATATTCATACCGATACTACTATACATAGCTGATATAACGGATATAGATTACAAGTTACTGACAATTAATGCAATATTTTTTTCAAACCTTGGCGGTATGACAACGGCAATTGGCGATCCTCCAAACATCGTTATATATGCAGTGTCAAATCTCAGTTTCATGTCATTTATATACAATCTTATGCCCATTGGATTCATAGTTCTCATAATACAAATTCTTGTACTAAATAGAAATTTCAAGAAGATCACTTACAAAGCACAAATTACTGAGAGTAGTATGCAGAAAAACAATACCTGGATCTTGTACTTTATTGGTTTCATGTTCATAGTGTTGCTCATGGCTTTACACGAAGAAGTTGGTCTTGAACTTGGATTTATAACTCTCGTTGGAGCCTTAATCATGCTCTTTGTTGAAGGTACCGATTTTCAATCTGTCATTTCAGAAGTCGACTGGGACACTTTGTTTTTAATTACTGGGCTATATATGTTGAATGGAGCACTAGAGAAGATAGAAATCTTTGCACCACTTATTAACTTGTTCGAACCGATAAAGACATCTCTCTTACTTGCGATAATCATTCTATGGTCGTCACTTTTACTGACAGGATTTTTAAGTGCGCTACCAGTTACGTTACTTTATGTTACGATAATTAAGAAACTTGTTTCTTTAGGTGCTCCTATTGACCTTTATTGGGCACTTGCGCTCGGAGTAGGAATTGGTGGCAATTTGACACCAGTCGCGTCTATGTGCAACATCGTTGGCAGCAACGTGTTGAGGAACTATAAGAAGAGAACATTAACCTTTGCTGAATTTTCATCTTCCATGTTGAAGCCGGTTATGCTTAGTGGTATAATCTCAACGGTATTTCTTGTTTTCAAGTATCTATTGTGAAATGTAGGCGGATAAATACAATTAATGAAGAAAATCTAGGTTAAAAAGCATGGTGTACACTCTATCGAGGTGATGCTTACGGAGTTTGTAGTCTTAGCTGTCTTTGCTATCGTTATGTATTTTGTTATTACCGGGAAGATCAACAAAACTATCGCAGCTATGGCTGGTGGCCTCTTACTTTTACTTATGGGGATCTTTCCTAATCCGTACGAAGGGCTTCAAGAAACTATAGACATAAACACATTGCTTTTCTTGGTTGGTATGATGATTTTCGTAAGAGTTATGGAAGAATCGGGCATTTTTCAGTATCTTGCGATTAGAACCGTGAAAGTGGCCGGGACCAAGCCAGCTAACCTACTTTTTGCACTTACTTTTATAGTTGCTTTGGTTTCCTCGTTCATCGACAACGTGACAACTGTTCTTATATTCATACCGGTTACTTTTGCAATTACCGATATACTACTTATCAACCCAACACCATTCGTAATAGCGGAAATATTTGCTTCGAACATAGGTGGTACTATGACACCAATTGGTGACCCACCGAACATATTGATTACCTCTGCAGCAAAGATTCCATTTTTGGAATTTGCGTTGTACATGGTACCTATAAACTTGATAATACTGTTATTGATGGATTTGGCATTTATCTTGATGTCAGGTAAAGATTTCAGGAAAGAAGTTCCGAGAGAGTTTATAGATAGCTTTGACGAGAGCAAAGCAATACAGAACAAGGGAAGATTCATAGCTTCTTCAATTTTCTTAGTAACGGTTATAGTCTTGTTTTTATTGCAGAAGCAATTGAATTTAGAAAGCTCGATAATCAGTTTAATGGCAGGATTCTTTAGCCTTCTGATTTTCGAGAGGAAAGAAATAGAGCCGTTCCTATCGAAAGTCGAGTGGGAAGTGATCTTCTTCTTCCTTGGGCTATTCATCATCACAGGGGCTATGGAGAAAGTTGGTATCATGAGTGACATTGCGACGTTCTTGGTCAACATTTCGAAAGGTTCAAAAGTCATGCTTTCAAGTATGATTGTTTGGATTTCCGGTATCGTGTCTGGTTTCATAGATAACATACCATTTGCAGCTACAATGATACCTGTTATAAAGCAATTACCACAGATAAATCCAGATGCATTTTCGAATATTCAACCGTTCTGGTATGCTCTTTCGTTAGGCGTTTGTCTGGGTGGAAATCTGACACCGGTTGGAGCATCTGCAAACGTCGTTGGATTGTCGTTACTAAAGAAACACAAGGGAATCGATGTATCTTTTAAGGATTTCATAAAATTTGGTTCCATTGCCGTTGCAATCAGTTTGGCCCTATCTAATGTGTATATGTTGTTGCTTCTTGAAATAATGAAATGATCAAATATTGGTGATGAATTAATACCTATGCGCGATATCAATGAACTAGATTTGCAGTTGTTGTTCCCAAAAGATGTACAGAGTGCCGTTGAAATACAGAATAACTTGTCAAAGAGTTTGAAAATCCAAGAACTTGAAACACAGAAGATACAGTACATCGGCGGATTGGATGTAAGTTATTTAGATAAATATGCGTTGGGTGTACTCGTAATCTTGGATAACGAGTTAAATATCGTAGATATAATAAGTCAAAAGGCCGGGGTGGAATTTCCATACATTCCTGGCTTTTTGGCGTTTCGTGAGGCACCAGTTATTCTCGAATGCTTAAGAAAGTCATCCATTAAACCGGATGTTTTGATATTTGATGGTCAAGGTATAGTTCATCCTAGGGGGTTTGGAATTGCAAGTCACATAGGCGTCTTGCTTGATGTTCCGTCGATTGGAGTAGCAAAAAGTAGGTTATACGGAGTGTGTGATAAACCAACACGTGTTGGACAGGCAGAGCCTATTTATGATGAAGTAGGTAACCTAATTGGATACTGCTATCTTTCCAAGAGGAATACAAATCCTATCTACATCTCTCCTGGACATTTATGCGATCCCGATAGCGCATTGTCATTTGTAAAATCACTCATTAGGGGTTACAAGCTACCTGAACCAACAAGATTGGCACACATCTATACGCAGAGGTTGAAATCCACTGAAGAGTAGTGAAATAGTGGGAGTTCTAAGGATTTTTTAAGGAACCAAAAATATATTAATAGTTGAATTGCGACATACATCATCGACATACATCATTTATGGAGGTGGTTGTTATGAAGAAAACCTTCAGTGTTGTTTTGATGATGTTGTTGGTTGTCAGTGTATTTGCTGCCAAGACTACTACTCAGCCTATTCTTAGCTATATTTCTCCATTTGTGATTGAAAAAACAGAGTACGAAGCCACGGGAGTTATAGAACAAGTAGTATTGGGCGTTTACGGAAGAGGTTATGCAACTGTGTCATACGGTGATGGAGAAAAGGTAAAGATTCCGTTTATTTGGAATCGGTACTCCGATGTAAAGATTGGAACAGAGGTGAGCTTTAAGGGAATTAAGGCAACCATTCTTGTACCAACATCGGTGGAAGTCAACGGTTACAAGATTGTTCTCAAACCTGTGAAAAACGCTGATAACGTAGAAACGCAGATTTTAGAGACAAAAGTAAAGAGCATTGAGATTTCAAGAAACGCCATAACAATTGTCCTTACGGATTCGCAAAACAAAGAATACAAAATTCCGGGATCACTAATACCAATTTGGAAGACACTAAAAGTTGGTGACACTGTAGAACTCAACACGATAAAACGAAATATCAGCGCAGTCCAAAGTATCACGATCGATGGAAAAACGTACAACTTAAGCAATGCTCTAAGACCCAGTATGAATGTTTATGGGAAGAGGAGATAGTTAGACTATATTGTAAAGATGTAAGTTAAAAAAGTGCCGGAAATCCCGGCACTTTGTAGTTATATTATCCTGAACGTCAATAACGTCAATCTGCTCCTCTG
>DPXZ01000088.1 GCA_003526765.1 Fervidobacterium sp. | reverse complement strand
AATTTGCGAAAAAGCACGATCTCGTCATTATCTCAGATGAAGTTTATAGGGAATTTACATTCGATGGAAGAAAGCATGTCTCCGCATTCTATTTCGAAGGTATAGACGATAGATTGATAATGGTCGATAGTATCTCAAAGAGATACAGTGCATGTGGTGCAAGGATTGGGATGCTTGTTACGAAAAACAAAGAATTTTCCAAGGGCGTACTGAAATTTGCACAGGCACGTCTTTGCCCAGCAGAAACAACGCAATATGGTGCAATAGGGCTTTTGTCACTTGGCGATGAGTACACAAACAGTGTACGTGATGAGTATCAGAAAAGACGGGATGCAACGTACGAAGCGATGAAAGAAATTCCGGGTGTCGTTGTTCACAAACCAGAAGGCGCGTTTTACTTAGCAGCAAAGTTACCAGTGGCAAATGCAGAAGATTTCATCATATGGATGCTTCAAGAGTTTAATATAAATGGTAAGACAACGATGGCCTCACCTCTGAGCGGATTCTACGTCACTCCGGGTGCCGGATTAAGTGAGATAAGAATTGCATACGTACTGGAATCAGAAAAACTCAGAGAGGCTGTTGAAATACTTGGAAAAGGAATAGAAAAATATAACGCATCAAAATAACCAAATAACTACTTGAAAAACGATTGATTTGATGATAAAATATATGTGCTTTTGGTTTTGTGCACATATACGCCGAGGTGGCGGAATTGGCAGACGCGGTTGACTCAAAATCAACAGGAGCTAGGCTCTGTGCGGGTTCAAGTCCCGCCCTCGGCACCAGAGTACCAAATATAGTTAAGCGTGAACAAAAAAGCGGTGGATTTGAATCCACCGCTTTTTAATTTTCATATAAAGATTCTAACCTAATAGTCTTAACACACTCATGCTATTGGTGTTGGACTGCGACACGACACCGGAAGTTGCTTGAGAAAGCAAAGTTGTCTTGATTAAATCCATCATGTTGCGTGCAGCATTTGTATCGTTTAATGAACTCACAGAGGAGGTAATATTTAACATAGTACTACTCAAATTTCTTGCAGTATTGCCAAGTTGTTCTGAAATTGTGTTCACGTAATTTTTTGTATTAGCAACATTCTGGATAGCAGTATCGAGAGTTTTCAAAGCATTTTGAGCATTTTCCACACTGTTCAAATTAGCATTCTCGAGTCCCAAATTCTTAAGGTCCATGCCCGGGAGGGTGATACTCATTTGCTCTTGATTAGTGCCTAACTGAACTTCCATATTTCCTATATCACCGCCAAGTACTCTCTTGCCATCGTAAGTTGTTCGTTCAACAACCCTGTTGATACCTTGTGACAATTGAGAAAATTGTTCTTGAAGCCTTACCCTTTGATCGTCTGTCAAATTGTTACTCGTAGCCTGTGTTGCTAATTCCTTCATCTTTTGAACAGTGTTGCTGATACCTTGAATTCCACTTTCCGCAGTGTTCATAATGCCAATTGCGTTGTACGTACTTGCCATTGCCTCACGGTAACTGTTAATTTGAGAACGCATTCCTTCTGCAACCGTACCAGTAGAAATGTTCCGTGTAACTGACACGTGAGTCTGAGAAGAATTTCGAACATTTGATACTTGTTGATTTTGTAAACTTTGCAAATACCTCACTGACCATGTTCCAAGGTCGTTGTTTATTCTCACAAACTCGCCTCCCTAGGGCATGGACATGAAAAACTAAACTTTGAAAATACTAAACAAAGGAGTTATGGCAAACCCAATTCATCATTTTCTCTGCTTTTTCCCGTTCAATGTATTAGACCTACTATGTATTAAAATCGTTCAATGTTTTTTCAAATTCTTCCAATAAGTCAACTAAGACACTATAAAGTTTTCAATCTATATTCCGATAATAATGTTGTAGAAAAGGGCGCCCTTAAGAAAAGTTACTTAGAAATTCAGGAAAGAAAACACATGGAGGTGAAAAGGTATGAGGATTAACCATAACATCAGTGCATTGAACAGCTGGAGAAGTATCAACAACACAAACACAGATATGGGAAAGACACTTGAAAGACTCTCGTCAGGTTTAAGGATAAACAGAGCTGGAGACGATGCAGCAGGTTTGGCAATAAGTGAGAAGATGAGAGGTCAGATTAGGGGTCTCGATATGGGTATAAAGAACTCAGAAGATGCCATATCGTTGATCCAGACAGCAGAAGGAGCATTGACGGAAGTCCACTCGATACTTGGAAGAATGAGAGAACTTGCAGTACAAGCATCATCAGATACAAACACAGATGTTGATAGGAACCAAGTACAGGCAGAACTCAACCAGCTGAGAGAAGAGATAGACAGGATATCTAGGACAACAGAATTCAACACGAAGAAATTGCTTGATGGAAAGATAGAAGGATTCCGAGGAGTAGCAGATATCAAGGTTGTTACCGGTGGGAACATCAATGTTCAGGCTAAACAAAATGGTACTAGCACAGTTCAAGAAGGGACATTTGTTATTGAAGTTGGTCAGCTCAAAGGAAACGTAACAAGTGGACTCGACGTAAGAGTTGTTCACATTAATTCTAGTGGAGCTATTGCAACTTCTGTTGTTACGAGCCTTTCTGCAGCCAGTTTAGCAGTTAATGGTGTAAAATTTAGTTGGGATGCTACAGCGTTCAAGATCAGTCA
>DPXZ01000137.1:642-2826 GCA_003526765.1 Fervidobacterium sp. | reverse complement strand
ACAACAAAATCTTCCTTGTCCAATTCCAAATCTCTTGCATGTTCCCTTACATGTGCAGCAACTTCATCTCTTATTCGTTCTTTATACTCTTCGAAATCGTGAGAAAATTGAGTTAACTCATTTCGGGGCACGCTTGCTAACAGCGATTCAAAATCCTCAAATCTTGCCTCGTAATTCTCTGTAATCGGCTTGAACGGTAGTGCTTTCCAAAATTCATACCAACCGCTCTTCTCGCAAGACAATATCTCGAGAAAATCGCCAACGTGGTTTTCAACGATACTCCTCATCATCTTCACCCCTAAATTTTTCTTCGAGTACCTCATATTTCAGATCATCAGTGACTTCTATCTTCAATTCCTTATTTCCATAGACCACGTCGAGCACATCACCGGGCTTAACTTCATATGATGGCTTGAGAGTTCTTCCATCCTTCTTCACAAGCCCCGCTTTTGATACCTCTTGAGCTATCGTCCTTCTCTTGATAATCCTATTGACCTTCAAAAACTTGTCAAGCCTCATATGTATGGTCCCACCCCATCAAATTGATGATCATCCCATATAAAAAATTATATCACCATTCAATATAATTCGCTATACGAATTTATTTTGAATATCTTTGAATATTAGTTATACCACATCTCTACGTACCTATTTGATGCATTCCAGAACATGTATTCGTTTATTCCAAGGTCTTTCAATGCCTTAATCTCTTTTCTAATTGCATTCTCATCGTAGGTTATATGTCCCTTCACCCACGTTGCGGTGAATGATTGTATCCATGGCCTTATACGTGCGGGCGTTGGTATGTTACAATTTCTCCTCACACCGTCCAAAACAGACCTGTAGACCGTTTCGTATGGAAACTGATCAGGAATCGAAAGGCCAAATGAGCCATTTGCATAGTGGCTTGGATACACCATTGGACAGATGTAGTCAACAACGTTGGAAATGGCCTCCCAATATTGACCAATGCCGAGGTCATCGACTGCAGTGGAAACGAGCCCGAAGACATCTGCTGCCAAAGGTACATTGTATGGTGCGAGTTCTTTCTTAGAGTAAATGAGAAATTTCTGTATGCACTCTGCGAAAGAGTCATCACCTGTCTTGCGTAAGTTAACACGATTTCTATCGTACTCCGTCAATTCTGGGAAGCGGACATAGTCGTACTGTATCTCATCGAATCCAACCTCAGCGGCCTCTTTTGCCACGGACACATTGTACTCCCACAATTGCTTGTCGTATGCAGAGGCCCACGGCACTTTGTATATACCCATGTAAGGAGCACCGGTATCTTTGTAAACTATCGCACGGTCCATATGTGCTCGTGCATATGAAGGATCTTTAAACGCTACTATTCTCGCTATTACGTATATACCAGCTGCCTTTAATTCCGAAACAACACTCTTCATCTCCTCTTTCGAATAGAACGCATCTTCATTCGCCTTTGGAACAAACTTTGCAGCTGCTGATGTTGTGAAAAGCATGAAACCATCGTCATCTTTTACATCTATAACGAATGCATTCAAGTTTGTCTTCTTAGCAAAAGAAATCCAGTTTGCTATCTTTTCTTTAGTGTTGACGGAAGTACGTGTGAGATATATCCCCCTGACATCCGATACTCTTCCAAAAGTCTTGCTCACAGGCTCAAAAGATATATCTTCATAACCACTCCCCGCAATCGGTTTCAAAGAGCTGCTCAAGAATGCTGAACGTACCCACCCTATGATTTTGCCATCAGGTGTTCTGTATGCTACCTTTGTAAATGTCTCCGTACCGAACTTCGTTTCATCAAGCTTTTGCACGTAGGAGGCATATTTCAGTGTGTCTAAGACCTTCCCTCCCGGTGCGTCGAATATACTAACGCCGAATGCACTGACAAAAAGATATTTGGAAGCATCTATCGAAGAGCTTCCAAGAGCGATGGAAGTTGAATTTTTAGCTAAATCGTTATCTGATGCATCTTTAAAAGATGAATTACTTTCAGCATCTGTCCCTTCATCTTTTACAACTTGATTCGTTTGGCTTTGAGAATTAGAATCAATCGATTTTACTGCCACATCTTTTGAACTTGATGAATTTGTAGAGACGTTTGAACTGTCAACATTCGTTACGTCATTTGAGTTTGTCGATTCTTCACTTGCATCGGTAGATATGACTATGATATCTTCGAAAGATGTCTGAATG
>DPXZ01000137.1:0-440 GCA_003526765.1 Fervidobacterium sp. | reverse complement strand
CATTTTTGCCATTCAGTGAATTAACGTCCAAACTAGCGACATCGGAAACGTTAGGTTGATTCCCATCTTGGGCTATTGGCAAGTTAGAAAATGTGGGTGAGCCATCCTTACCTTCAGAAAAGATAACGGCAAAAAAAATACCCAATGAAACAACAAAGAGCAAAGCAGCTATCAATCCCACCTTTAGTCTCGTACGTTTCGCACGTTCTATAGCCTTCTTAAGCGGTTTACTTAGTTTGACTCTGTCGTCGTTTTTGTAATCGTTGTCACCAGCCATATGAAACCTCCTCAAAACATCCCCTCAAAGTATTTAACAAGAATCTTTGTCTGATTAATAATTATACCATTTTATCCATTTTCTTGAAGAAGGCAATATCTTTTAATATATTTTCAAAATGTATTGACTTTTAAAAATACACGGTGTATAATAAATCGACCGT
>DPXZ01000156.1:359-8138 GCA_003526765.1 Fervidobacterium sp. | reverse complement strand
TGTACTTGGAACTGACATAAACCCAAAGGCATTGGAAATTTCATATGCGAATGCAAAAAGGCATAACGTTGAACATTTGGTATCATTCAAGTTGGGCAGTTATCTTGAGCCTTTTGAAGAGAGGTTCGATGATATAGATATGATCATTTCAAATCCACCGTACGTAAGGGAAGGAATAGAGGTGCAAAGGGAACTTCTTTACGAACCAAAGGAAGCGTTATTTGCCGGGGAAGATGGGTTAAACTTTTACAGAGAGTTCTTTAATCGTTACAATATTAAAGGTAAAATAGTTGTAATGGAAATTGGTGATGACCAATGTGCGTTTTTGCAGAAATTAACGGATGGAAAGTGTATTAAAGACCTTGCCGGTAAGGACAGATATTTGGTAATAATCGACTATAAACGCTAAAAATTTGCGATGATGATTAAACAATGGCCAACAATGATCAAAATGATTAATGAGGAGCTGAGGAGGGATTTGCATGAAAGTTGTATTGCTTCAAGACGTTCCTAAACTCGGGAAGAAAGGGCAGATAGTAACGGTGTCAGATGGTTATGCTAGGAATTTTCTCATCCCAAAGGGTGTTGTAAAAGAGGCGACCGATGCCGTACTAAAGGAACTTGAGATGCAAAGAGAAGAAGAAAAGAAACGTCATGAGGCGCTGAGGAAAGCAAACGAAGAATTGCTTGCTGAACTGCACAAGCACGTATTCAAAGTGCAAGCAAAGGCCGGCGAGGGAGGTAAGCTATTCGGCTCACTAACTAACGCAAACATAGCCGAAGAGATATCGAAGGTAATAGGACGCGATTTTGATAAAAGGTGGATCATACTCGATGCACCTTTGAAATCCACGGGTCTTTACGATGTCACTGTAAAGTTACCCGGCGGGGTCTCTGGAAAGATAAAAGTGGAAGTTGAGCGTGCTTCTCAAATTTGATGTAATTGGCTGAAAGGGTGAATTTTTTGAACATTACAGCATTTTCAAAGGCGTTGTATTCTACTTGGATATACTATTCACCTGAGCGAATTTTGTTCGATGCAGGTGAGGGTGTTGCCACTATGCTGAGCAACAAGATATACGCAGCAAGGTACGTATTCTTGACTCACGGGCACGTGGATCACATTGCTGGATTGTGGTCGATAATAAACACAAGGAACAATGCAATGGGAGATAGAGAGAAACCATTGACTGTCTACTACCCGCAGGGAAATAAGGGTATAGAGATATATGCAGATTTTCTGAAGAGAGCAAATAGCGAGCTCAAGTTCAAATTGGATTTTGTCGGAGTTGGGAGTAGTGATAAAGTATTTCTAAGGGATTCTGGTTCGTTTACGAGGTACATCCAACCGTTCCCTGTATCTCACACGTACAGTGAGATATCTTATGGATACCATGTAATAGATGTGAGAAGAAGGTTGAAAGAGGAATATAGGGATATCTCGGGTGCTGAAATAGCTCAGCTTGTGAAAGAGATGGGAAGCGATGCAATTACCGAGACGTACGAGAAGAAAGTGCTGACGATCTCCGGTGATACGATACTACTCAAAAAGGAAGATATATTGGACACAGATGTGTTGTTTCACGAATGCACGTTTTTGAAGAAGGAAGATAGAAAATTCAATAATCATGCAGCGTTAGATGACATTGTTGAATTAGTCAAAGATACCCAAGTTAAGACCTTGGTACTGTACCACATATCTTCGAGATACATTTCGGTGCTCGATAAAACTTTGAGAAAGATTGCTATTCCGGGTGTAAAGATCCTGTACGTTCATCCGGAGAAGATTTTCGAGATGTAAAGCTCCTCATGTAAAGGAGAATACCATGCGGAATATAATTTTTATCAGCGACCTGCACATAGGTGATGGTAGCGGTAAAGACGATTTCAATCAAGACGAACTATTCGAAAATTTCTTCGACGATTGGAAGCATTTGGAAAATCCAGAATTGGTCATCGTTGGAGATGGTTTTGAAATTCTCGAATCTTCAACGGTTATGAACGCCGGTCTTGCGAATTTTTGGGAGATTTTGAAAAATCTCAACGAAAGTTCAATAAACAATATAATCAACAAGCACCCTAAAGTTTTGAAGGCACTCCAAGGATTTCCTGGAAAGATATGGTATGTTATCGGCAACCACGATTATTACATATACAAGAACGATAAATTGAAGCATAGATTGTTTGAGCTCTTCCCAAATATGGAGATTGTGCCATATTATTACGATGAGAAGACGAAAATATTGGCTGTGCACGGAAACCAGTTCGATTCTATCAACAGGTTTACCGAAGTAGATGGTGAAATTGTCCCACCGCTTGGTGACTTTGTCGCACGATACATGAGGCTCAACTTCGATGAGGTTATCAGAAGGAGCTTTCCAGAGAACGTTGTAAAAGATTACGATAACGTTAGACCAAGTTTGGATGCCTTTCTTTGGTTTGAGAAGCTCACGCAGATGTATGAAAATGGCATAGACTTGTTAAATACTTGGCTCGATAATTTCATAAATATGATGAAACAAGATGAAGCACAAAATTGGATGAGAAAAAATTATCCGAATATGAGCAAATTATCGATACTCTTCCTCAACAGAGTTGGCGGTATCAAGTTAGGTGAGCTGATGGTTAGGACGGTTATGCAATTTAGGAAGTTCAAGAAGGTAGATTATTTGAAAAGAGCGGCGATGAAATTGCTCAAAGATCCACAGAGGCTGGTAAGATATCTCGATGGATACGATGATCCCAATCACTTTAAGCAGCTGAATATAGACAGGCTCAGTGGACTTGTTATGGGGCACAATCACAAGCATACGTTTGAGGTCTTTAAGATAGATGGTGATTTGAAGTTTTACTTGAATTGTGGTGCTTGGAAACCTGTGGTGGAGAGAAAGTCAAAGAACATATTCCAGAAATATTTCGAGATATTCTATGCGATAGCAAAGGTAGAAAGTAACGACGATTTCGAGATAACTACGAGCATTACGAATAAACTCAAAAAGCAAGAGATCTTGGATTTTGATTGATTTTTGACTGACCTTCAATTGATTTGACATATTTGACATATATGTGAGAATAGGGCGTGAGAAGTTGAAAGTAATTACGAGTCATACTAACGCTGATTTTGATTCGTTTGCATGTTGTGTGGGATTGAAAAAGCTTAAACCAGATTTTGAAATAGTCCTCTGTGGCATACCGGTTCAGAATTTAAAAGAGTATCTCAGATTCTACGGAGATACTTTTTCATTTTTGACTGAAAGCGATTTGAAAAAGTTAAATGAACCGATAGATGAATTAATCATAGTCGATACTAACGGATTGGACAGGGTGGGTGATGAAATTAAGAGTAGGTTGTCAAACGATGTGAAGATCACGATAATAGATCATCATCCAGAGATATGGCCTGCGAGTGAGGGGATGGCTTCCGGTGAACGTGTGGAAAAGATATTTAGGCAAGTTGGTGCAGCAACGACGATAGTCGTCAACATGCTCAAAGAAAATGGTATCAAGATTACATCGGAGGAAGCTACATTACTTGCCATAGGTATATACGAAGATACGGGTAGTCTACTTTTTTCAAGTACTACTATCGAAGACGTAGAATGTGTACTATATCTTTTAAGAAATGGTGCTTCGATAAGTGTTGTTGCTGAATATGTGAGATTCGATTTGACGATAGATCAAAAGCATATACTGAGCGATATGTTACAAAATGTTACCGTGTACGATGTCGACGATTACCAGATCACGATATCGCACGCAGAGAGTGACAAATTCATAGGCGGATTGGCTGCCATCGTTTCCAAGTTTTGGTATACGCACAGTGTTGAGACGTTGATAGCAGTCGTTAGGATGGGGAAAAAGACATTCATCACTGCCCGCACAAAGTCACTCGATATAGACTTGGCTGGACTCATGGGTGAATTCGGTGGTGGCGGGCATAAACAAGCAGCATCAGCAACGATCTCCGCTGCTCCGGTTGAAGAAGTCATTCACAAAGTTTTGCAATTGCTTCCAAAATACGTATTTAAAGGCATAAAGGCAAGAGATATCATGTCTGCGCCTGTAAGAACGGTCTTTGCAAATGAAACAATCGAGGATGCAAACAGAATAATGGAAGTTACCGGCCACGGTGGTCTGCCTGTGATTGAAGAGAACAAGCTAATCGGCATAGTGACCAAAAAGTCTGTGGACAAAGCAATGAACCACGGACTTGGAAAGAGACCTGTGAAATCGATTATGAGTTCCAAATTGACTACCGCAACGTTAGACACACCGGTTAGCGTACTCAAAAAAATGATGATAGACCATGATATAGGCAGAATACCAATACTGGATGAGAATAACATGCTTGCGGGAATAGTGACAAGGTCCGACGTGATAAAGGCAACGAATTCTGAAGTACATCAGACACATCCTTCAGGATCTACCGTCGTACCAACGTTCACAAATCTGAGTAAGCTGATAAGTGAGAGACTACCAAACAGAGTGGTCAATTTACTAAGGCTTTTGGGATTGTATGGTTTTGATTTCAATATTTCCGTTTACGTTGTTGGCGGATTTGTTAGAGACTTACTCTTGGGTATTCCAAATTACGATTTGGACATTGTTGTGGAAGGAAATGGGATAGAATTTGCAAAACATGTTGGTAGACAGCTCAATGCGACCGTAGTACCGTACGATAAATTCTTCACTGCGTCGGTAGTCTTTAAGGACGGTTTCAAAATAGACGTTGCAACGGCACGTACGGAATACTACGAGCAACCAGGAAAATTGCCCCAAGTGGATATCAGTACGATAAGAAAGGACCTTCATCGTAGGGATTTTACAATAAATGCGATGGCTATAAAGCTCAATCCCAGCGAATATGGCACACTGTACGACTTTTTCAATTGTCAAAAGGATTTGAAGGATGGTATCATACGCGTACTTTACAATTTGAGCTTCATCGAAGATCCAACTCGCATGATCAGGGCCATCAGATTCGAGCAACGTTACGATTTCAAGATGGAACCGTCCACACTTGAGCTACTGAAGAAGAACTTGGAGGAGAATTATCTTGAGCGTGTATCCGGTGCAAGGATTAGGCAGGAAATAGAGAAGATACTCGTGGAAGAAAACTCGTTAAAGGCGATAAGGAGAATGGCAGAATTGGGAATGATAAGGCACATATTCCCGAAAACTTATTACACAAACACGATGGAAGAGAAGATAAAAACGATGTTCCGCCATTTGCCACGTCTGCAAGAGAGATTTGAGGATTTGAATGACTTTTATGCCATCTCAACGATACTTCTGGAATACTATGATTTACCAACTCTGGAAGAACTTAGGGCGAGGTATGGATATCCGAAGAAATTCATAGAGAGCTTGAAATATGCTGAGACTATCATACCCGTCGTGAAATCTCTCATCGAGTCGCAATTCAGTTTCTCCGATGTGTACAAGGTACTCGGTAAATCTAATCCGTATGTGTACGTGCATCTCTCTTCTTACTTAGATGACAATGGTATGGCATATCTACTGAAATACATCGACACAGTGCAAAATACGCGGCTCAATACCATCAGTGGGAAGATGCTCGTAGAAAAATACAATATCAAAGCAGGGCCAGTATTGAATAGCATTCTCGAGCAGGTCTTTTCTTTGAAATTGGATAATCCGAACTTGGATGAAGAAGAGGCTGTAAAGAATATAATCAACTCTCTGAATGTGTTAAGCGGCGAGAATCATAGCAGTCACGGTGAATAGCAAGAAAGCTGCGAAGGTGGAAAGAAGCAATGGTAAACGAGAAAAATAGTGCATTTAGAAAATATCTACCATATTTTATCTTTTTGCTCATGTTCATATACGTTATTTGGGGACTTGTTAAGGTCCAAATTGTAGAGCAAAGCGAGCATAAACAGTTGCTAAATGAACTGCTTGGTTCAAGTGACTATTCACGCGGGTTGCGAGGCAGTATCTATTCTTCTGACGGCGTGAAATTGGCCTGGAGTGAGCAGATACCAATTATTTCAATGAAAACATACACTACTGAAGACGATGCAAGACTAAGAGAATTTTTGACAACTGAACAAATCGTATCGATAAAGAACACAGGTCAAGCAGAATTGACTTGGGAACAAGCCTTCTTGCTAAAATCGATAGGATACGAGACTACCACGATAGAAAGGAGAAAGTCGTACGGATTTCTCTATCAGATCATAGGTAGTGTGAATATCGATGGAGAGGGAGTCTCAGGGATGGAGAGTGTGTACAACGATCTGCTCAAAGGAAAGGTCAGCGTATCGTACGGTGTCACGAATCCGAGTGGGAGTTACGAGCAAGGATTCATAGAAAATACCGGTGAGAACGGGATGGACCTTCAAACAACGATAAATTACGGGTTACAGAAATTCTCGTACGATTTGCTCACGGAACTCGCTACACCTTCCGTAATTATCGTATCCGATGTCAAAACAGGCGACATTCTGGCGATGGCTTCGTATCCGTCACCGGAAATAGATATGAACAGCCTTGACAATATAAGCTGGGAGAAGATCCTGAATGATCCGATGAAACCTCTTCTCAATAGGGCCATTTCGAGCACTTATCCGCCGGGTTCGGCATTTAAGGTGATCACAGCATTCGCACAGTTGTTGTACGGAAGGCCGAACACCGTCACGTGCAACGGTGTATTTACATACAAAGATTCGAAGGGAAGGGTAACGGGCAGATACAAAGACTGGTTACTGAGTGGACATGGTGTAGTGGATTTGAAAAAGGCACTGAGAGTTTCGTGCAACGTGTACTTCTACAATGCGGCAATTGATGTTGGTGCTGATAACATTGCAAAAGTTGCAAGGGCATTCTATTTGGACCAAAAGACGGGGATCAACATACCTGGCGAGGTAGTTGGTACGTTACCCTCACCCGAATGGAAGGTGGAAAACATTGGAGAAAATTGGTACCCTGGTGATACAATACTCTATGGAATAGGGCAGGGGTTTCTCAATGTTACACCGTTGCAGATGATAACACTTTACAACACAATCGCAAATCGTGGTACATTTGTCAAACCGAAGCTGTTGATAAACGAAGAAGTTGTGAGTAAGAAAATACTCTTGGATATACCTGATCCCTATTGGGACTTGGTAATTCAGGGCCTGGAGGAAGTTACGACGGTGCAAGGCAGTGGAGCAAATGCCGGAACTGCGGCTGCTTCGTTCAAAGGGTTTCCAATTACCGTTGCAGGAAAAACGGGGACAGCACAAGTTGGAAGTGGACAACCACATGCTTGGTTCGTTGGTTTCGGACCGTCAAGGCAGCCTATGTACTCAGTACTTGTGCTTGTCGAACATGGAGAAAGTGGTGGACATTTTGCTGCACCTGTTGCAAGGAAGATCTTCGACTACATGTATCAAAATGGATTTTTCGAAGATATCCAAAGTAATCAAGATGCTGTGACATCAAAGAATGAAAGTTGAGGAGTGATTGTATGAATAATATAAAAGCATTATATTTCAAAAACAACATGTGCGGTGTTTGCACTGCATTCTTACCGAAGATGGAGAGGGTAGCAAGGGACTACGATATCCCACTTGAAATCATAGATGTGACTGAAAAGCCGGAGTTTGCTGCGCAAAATATGGTTTTTACAGTGCCAACGATCATCTTTGTCGACTCAGAAGGCAAGGAAATGAAGAGATTCGCGAGAAATTTCTCGGAATACGAAATTAGGGATTTCTTGGACAGAATAAAAGAATTTACAATCTAGTTTGCGGTATGCATGGTATACTTGGT
>DPXZ01000156.1:0-228 GCA_003526765.1 Fervidobacterium sp. | reverse complement strand
TACTTGGTATGCTTGGTATGCTTGGTGTACTTGTAGATGGAAGATAACTACATTCCAAAAAGTTCCAAAGAAGGAAAGGAGTGGGATGTATGGAGAAAATTATGGGTATTCTGAGATTCGCTTACGCAAGGGAGATAGAAGGTAGGGAATTTTACAAGGAAAAATCGAGTAGAGTTATCAACAAGGATGTAAAGGAAATTATGGAAAGCCTTTGGAAGATGGAAGATG
>DPXZ01000009.1 GCA_003526765.1 Fervidobacterium sp. | reverse complement strand
GATGTTTTCAATTTTTTTGTTTCTTATTCAACTCATCTATCTTCTCTTTTGCTTTGTTGACAAACTCATCGTTGATTTTGAGTAGTTCCATGACACGAATTGCCTCTTTTGGAACTTCATCACCTTCGACTTTGATGAGCTGGTAATCTATGTAATCTTGTATATTAATCGTCGCACCAGACAATTGAACATCGCTTTTCAATCCTTTAACTCTCAGTCTTCTCTTGGCGTTTATCCCATCGAAGTGTGAGACGATGAGTGCATAGCATTCAACACTTTCGAATAACTCAACAATCGCATTTACAATTGCAGTTCCCTCGTGCGGGTTAGTTGTACGTGCAGGTTCGTCTATCATAATTAGTGAATTCAATGAAGTCATCGAATTCTCTTTGACTTTGCAATATATCTCGTCGATTGCTTTGATCTCAGCTGCAAACGAAGATAAGCCACTTAGTGGTCTTTGCGCATCTTCTGTGACGATTGCAATTGTGTCAAAGTACACCGTCTCGCAAACGCGTGCTGGAACGAAAAAACCGAGTTGTGCCATGTATTGAATTAATGCAACGGTCCTAAGTACCACACTCTTTCCAGACATGTTTGCTCCAACGATCAACGTCACGCCCTTTTCTATCTCTATACTGACCGGTTGATACCTCTTCCCACCAGCTACCAACTTCTCTTTCAAAATAGGATTGAACATGTCGCAAATCACAAGTCTTCTCGCATCCTCAATTTCTTGCGTACATATAGAAGGCATGGAAAGTCCCAGCTCAACAGCCAACTTCGCCTTTGCCAAGATAACGTCAAGGTATCTCACTTTTTCGATCGCATTTCTCAATTCTGTTGCCTTTTGGGACAAATTCTCGCTTATTCTCTCAATAACTTGCTTTTCGATTTGCCTTTCCTCATTTTCAAGTGCTATCTCCATTTCAGAACCTTCCGGATCATCTTTCTCGCTGTGTATCTTGTTTAGTTCTCTCTTTTTCTTCCTTATCTCCTTCAATCTCTCATCGTATAGGTCGTATATGTAGAACGTTGGCATCCTAAGCCCTTCTGGGTCCAGCAAATTCAACACGTCTTCGAGGTTTGGTGGAATGAACTTGTCGTCTAAGAAGCCTAACAACTTTTCTCTCAACGACTGAACGGTGAGTACAAAGTTTTTTAACTCGAATAATTCGATCTCATCAACTACCTCCCCTGTTTCTAATCTGCGTACCGTCTGGGAGATGTCTACGATACATTCGAGCGTATTTTCAACTGCCTCGCACAGTTTCGTATTCTTTTCCAAAATTTGGATGATGTACTGTGTATCTTGCAGTTGTCCGATTAGATGCTCACCTTTCAGAGATTGAATGTGCTGAAAGTACCTTTTTCCGAAAGGTGTCTTAGGGCTCAGTTGCGCTCTTATGTAATCGAATCCGATTATTTTTTCAAATTCTTCTCTTTTCTCCGGAAATGTAATTAATTTCGAATGTTGCACTTTTTCCATTTTTGCGCCCCTTGTGAATCTTCCACAATTCTATAATTTTACGTCTATTATTGGCAACGTTGGTAGGTGGTTTTTAAGCTCACGGATAATTGAAATCGAGTCTAATGAATAACCATTTGGTGATAGTGGGTTGACTGTGATTCCAATTATATTTGCATTCCTTAGTACTTTTATATTTGGTTTGTATTTGTTGTAAGTTTCTTGAGTAACGAATATCTTGGTGAAATCACGCACGATTATCTCTCTATCGTGCAAATACCTCAAAATGGAATCTGTTAGCGCACCGGAGATGTATATGCTTTTGAAAGTTTTGCCAAACGTTTCCAATTGTGAGATGTTCAATGCAGACTCAATGGGTGCCTTGTCCCACTTCTCACCATCTGAGATGTAAACACCATTTAGTTCATCAAGAATATTCGCCGTTTGCTTATCGACGGTTGGAAGCGACGCAAGTGTGTAAATATACCGCGTATGCTTTATTATCTCGCTCTTGTTTAGAGAGTAAGCAGCACCAGTTGCGAGTATTATACCATCAGCAACAAACGGTGTTGCTTGGCTAAACCGCGAGAGCGCACCGTCTATTATAACCATATCGGAGTATCTATGCATAAAGGCTACGACGTCTTTCATCCATTCCACAGTTGGCGGACCTGATATTACGACCTTACCACTCTCCAAAGCCCTTGCTATAACAAGCCTTCCAGTTGCCGTTGATTGCTGAGAGACATGCAGTATTTCAGATAGTACCTTCCTCTTTCTAAAGAAATACTCCGTTGTTGTGTACACAAAACCTGCTTCAACGTACACGGACGGTTTGAGCGTTCCGTAGACTAAATCCTTCTCTTCCCCGTCCGTTCCAATTGAAGTAATCGATATCTTCTTTCTATTCTTTAAGTGCTTAACGATAAAATTCAGCGTTTCTGTCTTTCCTGTGTTCTTTTCCAACCCTATGATCGCCAACGTCTTCAACTTTTCAGCGGTTGAAATGATTCTTTCCACATCCACGTTAAACTTATCACTAACGTTTGGATCGTCGATATACATTTGAGTCATCACATATCAGACCTTTACAAGTGCCTCTCCTTCGATTGCATTCTCTCCGTTCGGTTTTACTACCAGCGTTTCAAGGAGCACTCTCCTCTTTTCCTTATCAATTTCCTTAACAGTCAATCTGACCGTTACTTCTTCGCCAACGTAGACTGGTCTTTTGAATTTTGCATTCTGCATGAGATACACAGTACCCGCTCCAGGAAATTCCATGCCAAGTACGGCAGAAACTATACCAAGAGATAGTATACCGTGCGCAATGCGCCCACCGAATATGCTATTTCTTGCAAATTCATCGTCCAAATGAACTGGGTTTCTGTCACCAGTTGCCTCTGCGAACATCTTGATCATCTCGTCGGTAACTATTCTCTTGACTTCGTATACTTGTCCAACGTACATCTTTTCGATTTCCATTTTCTCACCCTTTCCTTTCTTCCTTCCATTTTTTAATTCTTTCATGCCTCTCCAACTGTGCTGGTTCTATACTGATAGTTTTGTCGGTGAACAGTTTAGCAACGCCGGAGAACTTGTATTTATCTCTGTACTCACTGTCATCGACATCACTTTCAACATCTTCTGGTTCGTGGTAAGCAACGATGACACCCTCGTAATTTCTGAGTATGACCGTGTGATCAGACATCGAAACCATGTAGTTTGGCATCACCCTTATCTTTCCACCGCCGGCCGGTGCATCTACAACGAATGATGGAACGCAGAATCCGGAGGTATGTCCAATCAACGCTTCGATGATTTCGACACCTTTCTTAACCGACGTTCTGAAGTGCGCCAAGCCCTGTGACAAATCACATTGGTATATGTAGTACGGTCTGACTCGGATTTTGACAAGCTGGTGTACAAGTTCCATCATTATGTATGGACTGTCGTTTATCCCTCTGAGCAAGACTGATTGATTTCCAAGTGGAATTCCCGCATCGGCCAACATCTCGCATGCACGTGTCGATTCTGGTGTTATCTCTTTCGGATGATTGAAATGTGTATTTATCCAAACTGGATGATACTTTCTTAGCATGCTTGTCAATTCTGGAGTAACTACCTGTGGTAGAACAACAGGAGTTCGTGTGCCTATTCTTATTATCTCAACGTGCTTTATTTTTCTCAATTCCTTAAGTATGTACTCGAGCATCTCGACGCCAACTAACATGGCATCTCCACCAGACAAAAGCACGTCTCTGACTTGTGGTGTCTCCCTTATATATTCTATCATCGCATCTATTTCTTGTTTACTCCTAGATCTGTCGTGTTGACCTGCAAATCTTCGCCTTGTACAGTGTCTGCAGTACATCGAACACATATCGGTTACAAGTATGAGCACTCTATCAGGATATCTATGTGTCAATCCAGGGACTGGTGAGTCTTCATCTTCGTGCAGTGGATCAAGCATATCCCAAGGAGATGTGTAAAGTTCTTTTGCCGTTGGAACTGCTTGACGTCTGATTGGACACTTGGGATTGTCTTTGTCCATCAGCGTTGCATAGTACGGTGTTATGGCCATTCTCAACGTCTTTAGCGCATTTCTTGCCCCTTCTTCTTCCTCAGGTGTTAAGCTTATCACCTGTTTCAACGTGTCAACATCCATAATTCTGTTTCTCAGTTGCCACTTCCAATCGTTCCATTCATCTTCGGTGACATTTTTCCACAAAGGTATATCCTTGAAATACCTTGCCATAATTAAGCCTCCCTTATATTAGCGTCAGAACCATAAAACGATCAAATATACAATTTTTCAAATAATTCTCTTATCTCTTTCGATTCTCTAAGTATGTTCAGTGCGACTTGCGCATGTCCTTTCGTGTATCCATTACCTATCATCATCGTCACGTCCTTGCCAACTCCCTCAGCACCGAGTGCTGCCCTTGTGAAAGATGTAGCCATGCTGAAGAAATAAACGATACCTTCATCTTTTGTAATCAGTATCGATGACATCTCAGTTGTTGGAACGTTGACGTTGTTTATAACCACATCGCAGTATTTACCATTCGTGATTTTCATCACTTTGTCGTACACTTCCATGGGTTTTGTTGCATCGGCAATGACAACGTCATGTGCGAGTTTGAGTTCTTCAATCCTCTTTGCATTGTCTGGAGAATACTCAACGATTATAACCTTTCCATCTTTTCCGACTGCCTTCATAGCTTCGTATGCACAGAGTACACCAGATTTTCCACCACCGCCTATGATGCAAACTGTCATACCCGGCTTAACGAGCTTTTTCGTCTGTGCAGGTGCACCTGCAACGTCAAGAACGGCAAGTGCCAATTTCTCTGGTATATCATCTGGCAATTTTGCGTAAATGCCGCTTTCGAACAATATTGCTTTTCCTTTAATGTCTACTTGGTCAGTGTCCACATTTACTTTCAGTATTTCATCGATTTTCAAAGGTGTGAGTGAGAGTGACACCAGAGTGGCAATCTTGTCTCCAACCTTCAAATCTGTTGGGAAATCCGGTCCTATCTCTTCGACAGTCCCTATGAGCATGCCACCGGAACCTGTTACAGGATTTTGAAGCTTGCCCCTTTCATTTACGATCTTCAAAATCGTTTCCTTTATACACTCCACACTTCCGTTGCATGACTCTTCCATCTGCGTAAAGCTTGCCGAATCGACATTTAACGTCTTTACATCGATTAGCATTTCATTAGTGTATATCTCCATTGTATTATCGATCTTCAGAGCTGCTTGTGGCAATGTTCCTTTTGGTTCTATCACTCTATGTGTACCAAATGGGCATCCTTTAATGTCCTTCATATGTTTTACCTCCTAATACCTAAGATTTCTCTTGC
>DPXZ01000096.1 GCA_003526765.1 Fervidobacterium sp. | reverse complement strand
CTTGCATACAACGATACATCCATGTGTGAATCGTCTAATAATCTATAAAGGTACTTCATGTTCTGTTCTATGTCTATGCCGTGGGTTACATACCTAAAGATATTCTGTGCTGCCATTTTCTTTTCTTGGGTGTCTCCAATTATCAACAACGTCTTTATGGGCAGTGAGGAAAGTGCAGAGTTGTCAATTTTAAGATCTGTGTCTGATGGCAATTCAACGTTGAAAAAATCTTCTATTTCCTCACGTTCGGTGTTAAGTAATATCAACCATCCCAATGGATACACCAGGAGAAAAACTATGGTTTCCGGTATGTTCATTTTGGATGCATAAAACAAGATACCGCATACAATTACGCCCAACAAACTGAGCAAAGTTGGTCCTAAAATGATGCTCAATGTTGTGTTCAAAACAACAATAATGAAATTCACTATGTCTAAAACTGTCCTGTAGCTATTCTCATTGCTTTTTTTATTTACCTGTTCAGTATTCGGTGATCTCATATTTTCCTCGCAGTCTTTCAATCAATTTCATTTTTCCACTTTCATCACATACTGGTAATAAGACTTTTAGCATCACAGAGTTTCCCAATTCGTGTTTAACAATAACATCGGACTTACGAAACTCAGAAACGACATCATTGTGTATTGCTTTATTGTATCTTATCGTAAGCTCTTGATATGGTATACCAAACTTCAACTTGCGCTTCTCAAATACATTCTTCTTTTGGATATAATATTCTTCTTCCCAAGTTCCATCCTCTTTCAAGTATTTTTGTCTCATTAAACTCTCTTGTTCCATGACAATCTTTATATTAGCATTCAGAAAACTTGCTATCGATTCAATGTATCTAATTAGTACTTCTGAGTATTTTTCAGGATCAATGCTTTCGACTTCTAGAACACCAAACGTATCCTCTCTTTTACCGATCGATACAGCAAACCATGGTTCAAATTTTTCCAGTTCTTCTTTCAAAGCTATCTCTGTCAATGTGGCACGACCATCGGTTATTGCCTTTTTTATGACCTTTGAATCATCTAATCTGAAAGTATTTGGTAAATTCTTATGGCCTATACCTGTGATAAAACGAAGAAATCTTCCTTCAAGCCTATAGAATTGGAGATTTTCCAAATCGAAGAAGCTGGCTATTATATCTACTGCCCTCGTGATCATCTCATCCACATCAAGTGTTTCAAGCTCTCGCAGCTTCTCCAACAGTACAATCAATCCTTCACCTTCTGAATATACGCGCATCTGCAATTGGGATATGATGTTTCTTAATGTACCGATATTCTCATTCAATTTTTCTTGGTCCAACATGAGTCGTTTGTTTTCATTTTCAAGTACTCTAATACGTTTATTCAACATCTCTCCTATGATGGCTATAACTAAACCACTGATTATTGTAAATGACGAGATCACATCCGTCTGAAAATCTATGTTAATCCTCTTTGTCAAAGAGAATATGAAGACTTCAAACACAATAATGCCAACTAGGTAAATGAGCAACCCATATCTGGCCGACCATGTGAAAACTATAACCATTCCAATGATTGTTAGAAATTTTCCAGGCAAATTGAAATATGAAACAGACCATAACAACAAAAAAGCTAACAAGAGCTCCAAAGCGCGCATTAGATCTCTCTTGTACTCAGTATTGAAATACTTTAAGTATTCGTGTCTATAATTCTTTTTGGATTTCTTCAGCTTTGTTTTCATGAATTATGACTCCTCTTTTAGACAAAGTAAGCTTATTACGAGCAAATTCAAAATGCAAAAGGTCAGAGTATATCCTACTAAACGTGATCCACGAGAAGATAACCGAAACTGTAAATCCAACTAAAAATCCCACTCCCGGAAATCTTGTCACGGTAAATATTGATACCACAGCGTTTATTACGAATGCAATCATAGATGCCCTCAGTGGTATGTCGGGAAGATCAAAATAATACGAAAGTAGAGAAACATAGAGGAACATGCCATTTGATGAAGCTCCAACGATTCCAAATCTCAAAGCCCTAAGACCATAATCATTTAATAGGAGTAATCGTGCTAAATCCTTTGATAAAATCAAACCGATGATCATCGAAACGAGCTGTACGGAGAATATCAATCTTGTCGTTGAACGTACGTTTTCGTCGAGATTTGACTTGCTTATTGCTATATACTTCAGCTTTTTGTTACCTTCTATAGATTTGTAGAATATTCGGTAAGTCGTATAAAAATCGGTCTCCAAATTCACCACGAACAATATCATCGTCGGTATTATGAAAAGATAAGAGATGAACATAGGTATATCGTATTGTGGAGCAAATACAAACCCCTTTGAAATCGAATATTTAAAATAAGCCCATGCAATGAAATCATCGACCCAAGCGGCAAGGTATGTTAGGATACCGGCTATCGTTTGTTTTCTGTAAGACCTTATTGCAGCCAAAAATAAATTCTTTTCTCTTGAATTTGTCTTCATGTACAAGTATTTCCTTATGTAAAACTGCAACACAGACGCTATAAACATCAAGCCTAAGTTGTAACCAAGATATGCAAAATACTCCCCTTTATAGTTGTAGAGAGCTATCGTCAGGAAAAAGCTCACCAAACTTCCAAACAAAAAGCTTACAACAACTGGAATGAACTTGCGTACAGCGGTGATGAAGATAATCTGGATCCATATAATTGTCAAGACTGTCATAGAATAAGAAAAAAGAAGGATCTTCGGAAGTTCTGTGATCTTAGTTATCAAGAAAAAGAAGATTAGAAAAAGTGAAGATGCGGATATACCATACGTCAGCGATGAAGTATACAACTTGTAAATCTTCTCAACTTCGTTTTTGTATATGAGGTCAGCTAAAAATCTTGTAACAGAAGTGGAAAAAGCACCAAATATTATGGTTGAAAATATGAATGTGTATATCAAAGCCGAAATAAGAAATGGTATTTGCGTTTGTGGAATAAACGCTTGGATCAAGAAAAGCGTTATCGAAGACATGATCCATGGCCCAGCACTTACATTTGCCGAGTAAAATACGGCAACGATATCTGAAATAAACGAATTTCTCCTAAGTAGCTTGTTGAGTTCAAACCCAATTCCTGCCATCGTTTGATATTCTCCCAATAATTTACTTTTTTAGATGTAGTACATATTATATCACACTAATTACCAAAAACAAAAACCCCCGGATCATTCCGGGGGCTTCTCTTGAAAAAGTTCATCAACTCTTCCAAGGGGGGATAGGGGGGTCGCTGCATAACATTTATATCCCAATTAGTGTAAACTTTCAAGGTGTGTAATGTTAACTAATAGAAACGAAATCATCAAAACAAGGCTTAAAATAGTTTCCAAAGAATTTGCATTAAATGCTCTTTTAATGTATAATATTAAAAGATTATGATTACTATTCTTGTGGTTGTTATTCTTCTATAGTGCTTTCTTTTGGAGGTGACAAAAGTGGTGGTCGTCTATTCAGCCGTATTACTCGGCGGTCTTGGTTTTGCTTTTGGACTCTTCCTCTCTTATGTGAGTGAGAAATTCAAAGTTGAGGAAGATCCAACTGTTCAACTAGTGTTGGCAGCTCTTCCTGGTGCCAATTGTGGTACGTGTGGTTATCCTGGTTGTGAAGGCTATGCCAAAGCTATCGTAGAAAAGGGCGATAAAGCCGATAAGTGTTCTCCCGGTAGGGCATCAGGTGTTGAAGAAAAAATAAAAGAGATCCTGTCAAAGCGAAATTCAAATTGAAACATGTAAAGTGTCGCATTAGGATATTAGTAGATTGATAGGGGAATATGCATGCGTGCTACTGAAATTGCTGTTTTATCCTGTTTGAACAAAAAGAGTATTCAAGAGATGGAAGAACAACTGAATTATGGTAAAACACTATTTGAAGGTTTAACAATTTCAGAGAATTACTTCCTATCTACCGTTTCGAAACTTGAGGATTATTTGTCGAAAAATGCGGTGAAATTGATAACCTATTGGGACGAAGGATATCCGGAGGCTCTAAAGAACATCTCAGATCCTCCGGTTTCTTTGTTTATCAAGGGCAATGCGGAATATCTTTCGTATGGCTTGTTTGCCGTAGTTGGTACACGGAAGATGACTAATTACGGTAAGCAAGTCACGGAGATGTTTACAAAAGAAATATCAAAACATTTTGTTGTGGTAAGTGGTATGGCATACGGTGTAGATAGCGTTGCCCACACTACTTGTATAAAAGAAGGAAGACCTACTATAGCAATTCTCGGTTGCGGTGTTGACTATGTATATCCTAAATCGAACGAAGCTTTGTATAAAAAGATA
>DPXZ01000023.1 GCA_003526765.1 Fervidobacterium sp. | reverse complement strand
TAATACCTAAGATTTCTCTTGCCTCATCTGGTGTTGCTACCGGCCTATCAACTTCTCTTGCAATCTTTGCAATGCGTTCCACCAATTGAGCGTTGGATGTTGCAAGCTCGCCTTTTCTGTAGTATATATTGTCTTCAAAACCTACTCTCACATGGCCGCCCATGACTATTGCGTGTACGGCTAATGGTAATTCGTATCTACCAACACCTGCAACTGTCCATGTGCATCCTTTCGGAAGCTTGTTCACCAAAAATACGAGGTCTTCTATGTTCCCACTCATCGCACCGGGGACTCCTAATACAAAATCGAAATGAAGAGGCAACTCCAATAATCCCTTTTTCACGAGTCTCAAGGCATTATCTATCATCCCAGGTTCAAAGACTTCGATCTCTGGTTTTATCCCTCTTTCTTTCATGCGGGTCGCAAGTAATTCCATGAACGATGGGGAGTTTAAAAACACGTCATCGCCAAAATTACAAGAACCGGCTGATAGTGTTGCCATTTCTGGATTTGCATCGAGACATTCTATTCTCTCCTCCGGCTTGTGCCACACTGCGCCGCCTGTGGAGAACTGAACAATGATGTTGCACTTTTTTTCCACACATTTCTTAATTTCCGCGTACACTTCCTTTGCTTGGGTAGGTGTGCCATCGGGCATTCTGGCATGAATGTGCGCTATGGATGCACCTGCCTGCCAGCATCTGTATACATCTTCAGCTATTTCCTCCGGGGTTATAGACAGGTTCGGTTGTTGTGCTCTAGTAACCTCGGCACCTGTAACCGCAGCTGTAATGATCAATTTATCCATAATCCTCACCTTCGTTTCTTCTACTTTTCAATCTCAAAATTCAAATCTATCACATATCGTGCTTGTATCTCTGCTTGTTGAGTGGTACAACGCATGTGCCACTTGCTTTGCATACTAGTATCGGTTTTTCCAATACCTCCGCCGCGCTGTCGTTTATATCCGGCCTTGAATGAATCACCTTGTATGCTTCAAATTGCATCTTTCTTGATGTTCTCCCAACTTCAATTATTTCTCCATACGCCTCTATGTAATCTCCAGCAAAAACTGGGGCGAGAAATTCAACGTTATCGTAAGCTCGAAACAGTCCCTCATCTCCATCGTATCTGATCAATAGTTCAGTCGCAACATCACCAAAAAGTTGCAACATCTTCGCACCGTCAACCAAATTGCCACCGTAGTGCGCATCTGCTTGGCTCATTCTCAATCTGATGTGTACTTTTGGAAGTTCCATAACTCTCCCTCCTAACTCATGCGATTAACAATCTATCTTATTCATATATCCCATACTCTCATATTCTTTAGAATCTTGTCAATTCTGAAGATACAATCAAAGTTGCTTCGGTTAATCTTAATACCTCTTCCAGTGTAGTTTCTTCGGCAATTTCTTTGAGTAGCAAGCCTTCGTCAGTTGGTTCGATGACCGCAAGTTCTGTGACTATCAAGCTTACTCTTCTCACAGAAGTTAGTGGCAAAGAGCATCTCTTCACTATCTTTGGTTCGCCTTTTGCCGTATGAGTCATAGCAACGATCACTTCTTTTGCGCCAGTTACAAGGTCCATCGCACCACCCATACCCGGCACCATTTTGCCTGGTACCATCCAATTTGCCAAGTGTCCTTCTTCATCCACTTGCAATCCACCAAGTACAGTGACATCTAAATGGCCACCGCGAATGAGTGCAAAGGAAAATGCACTATCAAACGTCATGGCACCTGGCAGTGCAGTGATGAATCCAGCACCTGCGTTGGTCAAGTCTTTATTTTCGTACCCTTTTTCCGGTTCCGGCCCCATGCCAACTATTCCATTTTCACTCTGGAAAAAAACATGTACCCCTGCAGGGATATAATTTGCTACCAATGTGGGAAGACCTATACCAAGATTCACGAGATATCCTTCCTTCAGTTCTTGAGCAACCCTTCTTGCGATCTTTTCTTTCGAATCTAATGGCATATTATCTCACCCCCGAAACAACAACATAGTCGACAAGTATACCAGGAGTCTTTATTTCGTCTGGTGGTAACGTTCCAACTGGTACGATCTCTTCAGCTTCTACTATCACGGTATCAGCAGCCAATGCCATTAGCGGATTGAAATTCGTTGCGGTTAAGTTGTAGACCAAATTTCCATAATAATCGCACTTTTTTGCCTTTATCAATGCGAACTCTGCCCTTATTGGAAGTTCCAGCAAATATTTCTTCCCATCTATTTCTATCACACGCTTACCGTTCTCAACAACGGTACCGACACCGGTTGGTGTTAATATACCACCTAACCCAGCGCCCCCCGCTCTAACCCTCTCTGCCAATGTGCCTTGGGGTACTAATTCTACTTCCATCTCACCTGCAATCATCTGCCTTTGAGTCTCTGGGTTTGTTCCTATATGTGATACAATAACCTTCCTACAGAGTTTGCTTTTCACAAGTTTTCCAATTCCTCTATCTTCAAATGCCGTGTCGTTACCAATTACAACTAAATCCCTGATGCCCTTTTCTACCAACTTATCGATGATATTCTCAGGTGTACCGACACCAAGAAAGCCACCGATCATGAGTGTGGAACCGGGTCTTATCAATTCAGCAACCTCTTCCAGTTTGATGATTCTCAATGTAACCCCTCCTCCCCAAACAGTTTTGAACAGTTCTTGCACGAAATTTTCAGCGGTTTTAATTTATGTTAAAAGAGTTAAGATTGAATAGCAGAAACATTTCACAATCCGAGTATACCATCACCATAATATATTTTCTAATGTGACATGATTTGGAAAGAACATGCATAACTAAGAAAGAGAAAGCAATGAAAAGAGAAAACATGTAAATTACATCTATATCGATATAGC
>DPXZ01000143.1 GCA_003526765.1 Fervidobacterium sp. | reverse complement strand
TGCTGTAAGCAAATCCTGGAGTGTCGAATGAGCTGATTTTGAATGGAGTTTCTGGGTCAGTTATATCGATGATTGTTATACCATTCTCTCCATCTGCTACGTATGCGTAGTTGTTGTATGTGAATACACTCTGTGCATTTTTCATCTCAACGAGTGTTAAGAAACTTGGTGCAGATGGCTCAGAGACGTCATATAGTGCTATCCCTCCGTTTGTCGCAGCCAAAATGATGTTTCGCTTCGCTTTAGCTACATTATCGACGATAATCTTTTCCCTCGGTTGAACGACAAGGATACTTACAATTGGTGATGGTGCACTTTTCCCAAGCTCGTTTACCGCATAGACTCTGTAATAATATGTCCCTCCTTTTGAAATGTCTTTATCAATGAATTCTGTGCTATTTTCAGGAAGCTTGATAATTTCTTGCCATCCACCTTCTCCGATTTTTCTTTCTATTATGTAACCACTTTCGTATTCACTCGTATCTTTCCATGAAATCCTTACCCCATCACTCACAAATGCTGCTCCTATATCCAACGGCTGTGCAGGTGCAAATCCTGTAAAGACCTCGAGTGAGACGTTATCAGAACGTCCGTAGGCATTGTATGCATGAATTCTGTAGTAATACTTCGTCTTTGGTAGTAAGTCCTTATCTGTGAAGGTTATTGTGTTACTTGGTAGAACAGCTATTTGAGTCCAAGTAACGTTGTTGGTACTTCTTAGGATTCTAAATCCATCTTCATCTGTTGAGTTATCTTTCCAAGTTAGTTTGACTTCAGTTAAAGAAGGCAGAACTTGAGCACTGAACTCACTAACCGCCTTTGGTGGTTGCTGTGCAAGGAGCAAAAGAGGTATTAATAACATTACAAAGGTTACTAAACGTAGAATCTTACATCTCATATGTAATCCCCCCTATAATTGTTGTTCATTGCTTTGGAGTTAAAGTAATTTCATTATAGCATATCTTAGCATCATTTGTGATATAATATTTAGAGTTGAGTAAAAGAACATAATGTGGAGTGGTTGGATGAGAACATTTACTATTAAAAGTGTAGTAAAAATGTTATCATTGCTTTTTGTTCTATTCGTACTTTTGTTTGTTCTTTCCAGTTGTGATTTTTTAGGTAATAGCGGAGATTCCAATCAGATTCAAATTCCTCCCGGTTATATATATGCATACGGAGAAGGAACTGATAAGTCTGAGTTGGTTGCGCAAGATAAGGCGCAAAATGATGCGTTGAGGCGTATTTCTGAGCAGATAAGTGTGAAGATAGATGTCCAGACTATTTTGAAGGATGTTTTGGAATCAGCCAGTAAAAATGGTGTAGCAAATCAGTTGTATTCAACTTTGCTTGAGCGAACTGTTAAGACAACTTCGGAATTACAATTTAGGGATTTGGATTATAAGATCGTTGAGAAGAAGAAGCAAGGCGAGCAATATTATGTTAAGGTTATAGCTATTGTTGCAGAGGAGATTGTGAAGCAGTCATACGAAGTTGTTATCGCTACTACAGCAGCGGAAGCTTTGCTTGAAAATAATATGGTCTATACCGCAAAGGCTATTATGGATAAATATAGGGCAACGATTGGAAAGTTGAATGTAAGTTCCGATGTTATGAGCAGGATTTCAAAGGTATTTGCCAGTATTGATGGCAAGGTAGCTGAAATTGAAAAGAAGTTGAGCTATATCAACACCGCTAAGGTGGATAGCCTTTCTTCTTTTTGCCCAGTTCTAAGTGAGATCGTGATGTTGGATTCACTCGCTGCCGATTTGCCAAGTTCAGCTATAAATCTTGAAAAATTCAGGCCTTTCGTCAATAGCATTCAGCTTAGTCTTTCCGGCCCTGATTTGGTGGAGGTTGATGAGTTCGTTACTATCTCGCTTAACGTTAATTTGCCAGCTCCGGTTGTATTGAAGGTGATTGCAAATGATAGTTTTAAGCTTGGAGATGGGAAGAGTAAGTATATTACAGTTCAGAATGGTGAGGCTATTGTTACCGGCGTTGTTAGTGGGTATAGCCCAAAGGTCGAGGTTAGTCTCGGCGGTTTGAAGAGTTTTTATTGGGCCCCAGGTAAGGTGTATCCTCGTGGAGAATATAGTGGCGATGAGCTGAAGTTTGTTGCGGATGGTTCTGCCGTGGTTACTAATGATAGAATTGAGACTTACAACAAGGCGATTTATAAGGCTTTGCTTGAAGTTATCAAGAAAGCAAGAGCGAGGGTTATGGTGGATGTTGATAGTGAATTGATGGGTGTTGAGCTTAACGAGTCGATAGTTGATTATCTGAAGGGTGCAATAAGGTACGTTGTTACGAAAGAATACGAGAGTAATGGGGTTTACTATGTTACCATTTCTACGCATGTTGATAGGGATAAATTTGTTGAATTGTATAAATCTGCGACAACTAAGCTTCTTAAAACTATTCCACCACGAATGCCAACGAGGTTGACAGCAGAAGCCATTTCATCAAGTGAGATAAAGTTAACATGGCAGGATAATTCAAGCCTTGAAGATGGGGTCAGAATAGAGCGGAGTGTCAAGGGTGATATCTGGATACGTGTTGCGAGCGTTGGTCCTGATGTGACTCAGTACGTTGATGCGAGTGTGGAACCTGATGTTTTGTATCGATATAGGGTTAAGGCGTACAACTCGGCTGGTGATTCGACTTATTCAGAAGAGGTAGTTATTTCAACGATGTTACCACCTCGTGGATTGAAGGTAGTCGGTCTTTCTTCAAGTGAGGTTAAGCTCTCTTGGCATGATAATTCCAACAATGAAAAAGGATTTATCGTTGAGAGGAGTGTTGATAATAACGAGTGGACGAAGGTTGTGGTCACTGATGTAAATGTCACGGAATATGTTGATAAAGGTGTAGCGTTAGAGAGTGGATATTTGTATAGGGTACGAGCGTATAATAAGGATGGATATTCGAGTTATTCTGAGACGATAGGTGTGAGTATTCCAAGCGGGCCGAAGGATTTGGTCGCTAATGTTGATGCCGAAGGAATGGTTGCTTTAACTTGGCGGGATACTTCAAAGTTTGAGAGTGGTTTTAGGGTCGAATGGAAAGGTTTGAACCAACTTTCAAGTGAGTGGAAAGAGGTTGGAAGCACGAAAGCGAATGAGAAAACGTTCATCGATGCGAGAAAGTTGAACGAGGGTGTTTACGTGTACAGAGTTAGAGCTTTCAATGAAACGGCTTTCTCGGATTATTCGAATGAAGCAACGGTTGTTGTTTTGGAAGCTCCAAGTGAGTTGAGAGTAGTGGTAAATGGTAAGGTTGTAAAATTGGCCTGGAAAGATAATTCAAATCTTGAAGAAGGATTTAGGATAAGGAGAAATGATGGTATTTCGGGATGGGTTGAAGTAGGTAAGGTAGGGTATAATAAGACTGAATTTTCCGATATCGTTCCAGAGAGCGAAAAGGGTTATAGCTACAGAGTCGTCGCGTTTAATGGTAATTTCGATTCCCAGCAATTACAAGTGAACGATATTTTTGTTATGCGAGCCCCAAGTAACCTTTCTGTTCAGTTGGTCTCGCCTCTTGCCATTAGAATTGCTTGGGCGGACGATTCGCAGTTTGAAAATGGATACGTTGTCGAAAGAAAGACAAACGAAGGAGCATGGACTGAGGTTTATAGGACTGCAAAAAATGGTAGTGAATATGTGGATACAAAGGTTTCGGAGGAGGTTTTGTATGCATACAGGGTGGCGGCGTTTAATAATACTGGAAATTCAGAGTACTCTGAAGAGGCAAGTATTAGTATTTTAGAGCCACCTTATGATGTAAAAGCTGAGTTATTGGCTGGTAATAAAGCTAAGATTAGTTGGAAGTCAAATTTTAAGTTAGCTGAAGGTTTTAAGGTTGAACGAAAGGGACCAAACGGTTACTGGGAAAGGATTGGAAATGTTAAGAGTGATGTTCGCAATTTTGTAGATGATGAACCTTTGGAAGCGGATAGCCCTTACTACTATCGAGTTAAAGCATACAGTAAATTTGGCGAGTCAAGATATTCCACGGAGAGTGTAATTGGTTTGATGGCTGCACCAAGAGATTTGGTTTGTCAGGTTGTTCGTCCCTCGCAGCTCAAACTTCTTTGGAAAGATTCATCTGATGCAGAGCTTGGTTTTGAGATCGAAAGGAGAACTCAGAACTCGAATTGGATTGCCTTGGGAAAGACTGGTGCAAATGAAACGGATTTCACTGATTCAGATGTTCAACCAGACGAAGTTTATTACTACCGGGTAAGGGCTTTGGCAAATGGGTATGCTTCTGGATTTTCGAATGAGGCCTCTGGGTGTATTTTGAGGTCGCCTGATGTCTTTTCGGCGCAGATTCTACCAAGTTTGAATGTCATGTTATCTTGGATGGATAACTCTAAGCTTGCAAAGACGTATGTTATAGAAAGGAAAGTTGAAGGGCAAAGTTGGGTTAAGGTGGTGGAGTTAAAGTCTGATGCAAGGGGATTTGTTGATCATATTCCAAATGTAGAAAATGGGAAGTTTTATTATAGAGTTAAGGTGAGGTATGATATATTCGAGTCGGAGTATTCAAAAGAAGTTTTTGTTGATTTTGGTACGTTGGTTTCTAAGCTGAATGTTTTCGGTGAGGATTCAACGTCTGTAAAAGTTGAATGGTTTTGGATAGATGATAGACAAGCCGATGGATTCAGGGTTGAAAGGAAGGGCTCAGAAGGTTTTTGGGTGCGTGTCGCAAATTTGACTGGAACCGATAGAGAGTTCTTAGATAAAGACGTCGCGCCGGAGATTGAGTATGTCTATAGGGTGAGGGTTTTGAAAGATTCAAGTGTTATAGAGACGTTAGAAACCACAATAGCACCACTTGCCGCACCGAGTAGTTTGAGAAGTGAAGTTGTCGATGGTCAGAAGGTGAGGTTGACTTGGCAAGATAATTCTTCGTACGAAGAGGGATATGAAGTAGAGAGAAGAGTTGCAAGTGGTACGTGGCAAAGAGTTGCAACGGTTGGGAAAGATGTTACGGAGTTTGTTGATGACAGCCCTTTATCAGGGGAAGTGTATTACAGGGTGAGGGCATTTTCAACTATGGCCTTTTCCAGCTATTCGAACGAAATTTTGGTTAAGAAGTAGAGCGTAAGTAGAAGGAGGATAGAATTGGTATGAACATATTTAAGAAGATATTAATTGCACTGAATTTAGTGCTTTCTTTTGCATTGACGTTTTCCAATCAGGCGTTGATTGGAAAATATTTGTTCGTAATAGGCACCGAAGGAGTAAAGGTCATAGACGTATCCGACGGGTTTAATCCTCTTATCGTTGGCAATATAAAGCTTCAGGATGTACAGGGGATAACTTTTGGGAATAAGTATTTGTACGTTGCCAATGGCACTAATGGACTACTCGTCTACGATGTTTCAAATCCACTTCAGCCTGTTTTGAATTCCTCTTTGAGAACTGGCGGATATGTTTTGAGGGCTGTTTTTGAAAAGAATCACCTCTTTACAGTGGATAGGGATAAGGGATTGATGGTATTTGATATCTCTATTCCAGATGAGCCGGTTCTGGTCTACAGAAATTCATTTAAGTCGAAAGTGTCCGATATTTTTATAGATGGGAAAAGGGGATTTGTCGCGGTCAATGGAGATGGAATCTATGTTTTGGATTTGAGTGATTTAGAAAATCCTTCGCAAATTGCTAAAATAGATGTTTTATCTGATATTTACAGCATTTTTGTTTCTAAAAATTATCTTTATGTCACAGTTGGAGATAAGGGGATGTTGATTTTTGATGTGTCAAGTCCGGCTAAGTTCAAGAGTGTTGCTACGTTTGACACGGATGGAACAGCTTACGATGTCTACGTTTATGGTAATTATGCCTTCGTTGCTGATGGAAGCAATGGAATTGTCGTAGTTGATGTCAGGAATCCAGCGTTTCCTACGAAGTTTAGTGTTCTAAAGACCGATAGTCCAGCAGTGCGAGTTGATGTGTACGAGAAATATTTGTACAATTTCGAAAAGGATAAGGTGCTTGTTGTCGATATGACCAGTCCAAGTAATTTTGTTAAGGCCGAACAGGTATCTAAAGGTATAAGTTTGAATCCTCCTACTGGGCTTTCAGCGGCAGTTGCTCTTGGAAATGTTGTGAGTCTTAAATGGGTCGATAATTCGAACAACGAGGAAGGTTTCAAGATCGAAAGAAGGGAAGAAAACGGCAATTGGATAATGATTGCTACTGTGGGTAAGAATGTCACTGAGTATGTCGATAAACAAGTGTCCGCAACGAAGTATTTTTATCGCGTCAAGGCATTTTCGAAAGATGCGGAGTCGAATTATTCTAATCAAGTTTCAGTTACGATAAGTGCTACTGTACCGAAGGTTTCAATTCAAGCCACATCTTCGAAAAGTATCGTACTCAATTGGAATATCGATTTTATAAAGAATGCAAAAGAAGTAGTTGTTTATAGAAAGGCCGAGGGTGAGAACTGGAAAGATGTAGTTGCGCTCAGTAATACTTCGGATGGTTATATAGATGATAAAGTCTTGCCGGAGATGATCTATTATTACAAAGTCGTGGTTAAGACAAACGATGGTCAAGAGCAAGAAATTGCAAATTTCGATGTTAAGACGCTTAATGCGCCATCGAATGTTTGGGTTACACCAGTTTCGCCGATGCAGTTGAAAGTGCAGTGGTGGGACAATTCGAATTTTGAGAGTGGATATGTGATTGAAAGAAAGAGTGACAAGGCATGGGAAGCAATTTTCACGACTAAGGAGAATGTTAGAGAGTACGTTGACACTGTTGTACCGGAAGTTCTCTACACTTACAGAATTCGTGCGTATAATTCCTACGGTTATTCAAGCTATTCTGAAGAGGTTTCCGGGAATACGTTAAATCCTCCAACCAATTTAACGGCTGAAGCGACTGGTTCAAGTGTTTTGCTGATTTGGATTGACAACTCACAGAGGGAAGAAAAGGTAGAAGTTTATCGAAGAGTTGGAAGAACGCTCCAAAAGTTAGGCACTCTGCCAGCAAATTCTACAAGATATATAGATGAAACTACGGAGTTTGATAAGACTTATTCTTATTACGTAAGATATTACAACGGCGAAAATTTTGTGGATTCCACTGTGATTACTATTACAGTCCTTCCTGCACCATCGAAGTTGAAGGTTACTGCCATATCTTCGACTTCCGTTCAAGTTAGTTGGGTGGATAATTCGACTCAAGAAAAGGCCTATGTGGTGGAACGAAAGGATGGAACAAGTGGGAAATGGAAGGAAGTCGCTTCTTTATCACCGAATAGTGAGATGTACAAGGACACTGAATTGGTACCAGGGTTTACCTATTTCTACAGGGTTAAGTGCGTCAGTAACTACGGAGATCAAGTCTATTCTGAAGAGGTAAAAATCACTATGCCTAAGAATTGAGAAATGGTGTTCGAAATATCAGACTTTTGTTGTATAATCTCTTTAGTCTCTTAAGGTTAGCTACTGTGAAAACTTTTATGTGTTCTTTTTGTCTACTTTGAATGTTATTAAATGAGATGAGGGGTGAAGAGTATGTCTGTAGCACGGTTGGATTATTATTCCAAGATGCTTTTTCATGCAAAGACTGTATCGGGACACGATTTGGTAATAGACGCTGATCCGGCATCTGGCGGGATGGATGCAGGTGTGAGACCGAAGGAGCTCATGCTCTATGCTCTCATGGGATGCACTGGCATGGATGTAGTCTCGCTACTAAAGAAGATGAAAGTCATAGACAAGATGGAGACATTCAGGATGGAAATCGAGTATGAACAATCGCAAGAACATCCAAAAGTGTACACGAAAATCCATCTCAAATACATATTGAAATTCAATGGAGAACCACCAAAAGAACAAGTGGAAAAGGCAGTCTCACTCTCTCAAGATAAATACTGTGGCGTATCGGCAATGCTAAAGAAGGCGGTACCAGACTTCACGTGGGAAATCATATACGAGTAGAAAGTCAAAATCTCTCTTGAAAAATGGCCATTATATGGTATCATATTCAACGGTATTGTGAATAATCCAAAAGCTGGTTCCTGTTGTGGTCTGTGAAAAAATGTAACAATAATAAATTACATGAAACGTTGACAAATGGCCTCACATCGGTTATAATAACATTCGCATATGTGAGCCAACGTAGCTCAGTCGGCTAGAGCGGCTGATTTGTAATCAGCAGGTTGAGGGTTCAAGTCCCTCCGTTGGCTCCAAATTGTGTGGTGAGGTGCCCGAGCGGCCAAAGGGGGCGGACTGTAAATCCGCTGGCAGAATGCCTTCGAAGGTTCAAATCCTTCCCTCACCACCAAATATTTTTTTATAGGAGGCTGAACGAAGATGAGAGTTCAAGTAGGGCTCAAGTGTGAAGAATGTGGAAACAGAAATTACTACAC
>DPXZ01000098.1:2184-8515 GCA_003526765.1 Fervidobacterium sp. | reverse complement strand
GAAAATCACTCAAGGTGCTTCGTCTCATCGCACTCATCGCATCTGAGCTGTATGAGTCCGAAACGATCGACAACTTCGAATACGATTTCAAAGGTGTGCTCGAGAAGACATTTTCAGTCCTCCAGCAACCAGAAATAAGAGCGCAATATCAAGGACAATTCAGATACATCATCGTCGATGAATTTCAGGATACGAACGACCTTCAAAAGAAAATCTTCAATCTAATACACAGTGATAACAACTTTCTATTCTACGTTGGCGATAGAAAGCAATCCATATACAGATTCCGCGGTGCGGATGTTTCCGTCTTCCTCAGTACGATGGAAGAGTTCGAGCAGAATGCGAGGCAAGCACCAGACAAATACAAGGTACTCTCGCTCCAGACGAACTATAGGTCCCATCAAAAGCTCGTGGAGTACTTCAACGAAATTTCCGAAAAGTCGATCTTCAACAACGTAATCTACGAATCGGCAAAGAAGCAAAATTCCGGAAACAGAAGCGGTACGGGCAGGAGTACTAAGGGCAATAAAAACTCACAAAAAGCGCAAGAAGAGAATACCGCAGTCTACAGATACGAAGTCTTCAAGCTGAGATTTCCGGAGTTGTACAAGAAGATGTGGTTCTTGGCAGAGGATAGGTCAGACGCCAGCAATCAAGGGAGCAACGGCGAATCGATACCTAATTTGGAATTCTCAGAAGAAATTTCCAGAAAACCGACTGAACGTGTCGTGTATCTGAATGTAGACATAGCAACAACAAAAGAAAATGGAAATGGGAAAAAAGAGAACGAATCGAACAGTGGAAGCGAAGAAAACACTGAAAGTATCGAAAAAAGCAACGATAGAGGATTGGACGGCTACGAGCAAGAAGCAATCCTCGTTGCAAAAACAATCAAATCACTCGTTGGGAAAGAAATGACGTTCTATGAAAAAGAAAACGGGACACTTAGAGCGAGGCGCAGAAAGATAGAGTACAAAGATTTCACGATCTTAACCTACAAACTGCAAGGTGTTGAAGAGTATTACAGGGAAGTTTTCTCGAAATTCGGTATTCCACTCTACGTAGTCAACGGCAGAGGGTTTTACAAACGTCCGGAGATAAGAAGTGTCATGTCTGCCATGACTGCCATACAAAATCCAAATAGTGATTACAACTTCGCCAATTTCTTCTTTACACCGTTCTTGGAGGATGTAGATTCAGATTCAAGCGATTTTCAAAAGTTCAAGATATTCCACAAAATAATACAGAACAGAAATGTCATACAAGAGGCCATGAAAAAGGAAACTAGCAAAAGACCATCACTCTTTCAATCTGCCAAGGAACTCGCAAAGAATGGTGAACTTCCAAAGCACGTGGCGGATATGATCCTCTTGCTCCAAAAATACGACGAATTGAAGTATTTTCTTAGACCTGCCGAGGTGCTGAAAGATTTCGTTAAAGAGAGCGATTATGTGAGAAAGATTGCACTCTTCGATAATTCTGATCAAAAGCTCAAGAACGTAAAAAAACTCTTGGACCAAGCAGCGGAGTTCAATCATCAAGCGAACACATTCTTGGAATTAACGCGTATGCTTCAGAAGATAGATGAACTGCAAGAGACCGAAGCTTCTGAGATTTCTGAAGAAGACAACGTCGTAAGAATGATGACGGTACACGGCTCGAAAGGACTTGAATTCAACATCGTTTTCTTGGTGAACAACGACTTTTCTGAGAAAGATGAAGAAAAAGTCTTCTTCCCACTCGCCGAAAATGGTACTGGAAGATACATATATATAAAGAAGTTCTTGGACAAGTTGAAGGATAATTTAGAGAATGAATTTGATGTATCCGATGAGGATTTCAAAGAATTGATGAAAGAATTGGAAGCAGAGATTGTATACGATGAAACGGAGTTGCTCAGAAAGCTGTATGTTGCAATCACGCGTGCAAGAGAGATGCTCTTTATCGTCACAGTACCGGGCAAAGATAAGAATTCATCAAAGAAATTCATAAATCCTTCGGAGCTTTCTTCCGAAAAATTTTCACGTATTGATCTGTCACCAAGTCAGATAGAGGATTTCTTCAACGAAGTAATTGAAGAAAACGAGGTCAAGACAGAAAAGACTGTACAAACGATAGATGAAGAGACAGAAAAGAGCATAGAAAAGCAGATTTCCGACCTCACCAACATGGCATACAAAAGATATATCTCCCCAACCTTGCTATACAACATTGTTGATGAAAAGAGCGACTTTGAAGCCTTCGATGAGAATTTCAACGATTTTGAGAGCGAGATGTTTACGCGAGAAAATGCTCAGAGTCCTCAAAGCGAGGAAGTAGAAATACCAAACGTATTTTCTAATATGCTCGAGACATCTCCAGAACTACTCGAAGGAAAGATAGTACACAGAAAGATTTCGAGCGTTACTGAGTACAATCAGCTCATCTATCTTGTAGAACGAGGAGACTTACCGAGAGGAATACTTAACGCAGAGATTTTGAAAAGACTTTTCGAAGGCAGTCAGAAGGTACTTTCCGAGTGGCGTATCGCAAAGGACATGGAGGAAAACGGAAAAAGTTATGTGCTCTTCGGTGTCCCCGACAAGGTATTCTTCAAAGATGGGAAAATATACGTCGTAGACTTCAAACATTCAGAACTGAATAGACAGCAAGAACTCGATAAATATAGATTCCAAGTGCAGTTCTACATGCATCTGCTTGCCGATTTCGGTGAGATAGGCGGCGGATATTTGATAAGCTCGAAGAATGGGAAAGTCATAGAAATCGAAAGGCCAAACGATGATTTCATAAACGATGTCAAAAGAAGGATCGATAGGTTCTTAGAGGTGGTCTTCGTATGAGTAAAAGAGCATTCATCATTCCACTCGACACATCCCATTTTGGAACAGTGGCAAAGGCAATCGAACGATACTATCTTGAAAGCCCGCTCGATTTTCTCTTCATCGGACCAACTGGTTTCTACACACGTCAAATTGCAGACATAGTTGCAAGAAACATTGGCAAAACGCTCAACAGAGATGCGTTCAGAGTGGTTAACCAATACATCACCGAGATGCTTAAATTCCACAACTACGATGCGGAGGTACTCGACCGTGAATTCTACACCATCTACATCACCTACATCGTGGATCAAATGTACGAATCTCGAAGACGCTCCACCACTGACGCTGACGTAAAATTCATGGTACTACGCACTCTTTCTAAATCGAACACGATAATAAGCTACATCGTCGATATATTCGAAAAAATGTGGGAACTTGAATTATACGGTGATACAAGTAAACTAACACTTTCCGGTCAATACGCACTCATCCAAAGCATATTATCGGGAGATAATGAATCACCAGATCCTTTCACAGAAATCATCCGAGAAGTACTCAATGAGATGAACAACGTGGCTGGTCAATTGCGTTCAAAGAACGTTTACGATCCCATGAGCGTTTACAGATGGTACGTTGAGAACGCTGCCAACGTTGAACAATCTCGAAAGTACGTTGTCTTCAGCGGTTTTTTCGACCTTCCACCATTGATGCAAAAGTCATTTAAATCACTGATCAACAAATCAGAAAATGCGATATTCTTCGTCTGGCAGAAAGTCGATGACCTTGCTTTTAACCAACTCGACGATGTGTATCAATTCCTTATGGACAATGGTTTCACATTAGATTACTCACTTTGCCAAAAACGTGAGGTCAAGTTCGATGAAGTGTTGAGCGATAGGAACATCTGTAAAGTTGATGTACAAAATCAGCATGCACAGTACTCATACTTGATAAAAGCTGTGAAGCAGCTCATACTTTCGGGTGAATCTCCTGATAACATAGCTGTAATCGCACCGAACTCTGCAATAGCCTCTATGGTGATGGAAGAATTCGACGATGCTCTCATTCCCTATAGATCCAGTGGGAGAGAACAATTGGTCGAAAGCCAAATCGTGAAAATACTCCTCCAACCGATGCAGGCAGTAGAGAATGACTTTAGCAGTGAAGATTTATTGGCAATTATAGAATCACCGCTCGTTCCGTCCCGTGCATTGACGATGGACGAAGTGGAAGATTTCTTCAGACGTTATGGCTATTTTTCCATCAGAATCAGTCAAGCTGAGATGCGCGATAAATCAGCGAGGTCACGATTGTTCTTCGAGCAATTGGAGAAAGATATAGACGATTTGGAACGGAAAAAAGCAGAAGAATTGATAGAAGACGATGTGTATCTATCTAGCATAGAACAACTGGAAAAGCTGAAGAGTTTTAAAGCAATCATGACACAGCTCTTTTCCATTTTAGACGACATCATCGAAAGCCAAGCAAACGGTACCAACTTCTTCGGTTGGTATAGAAGATTTGTGAAAAAAACGGTACAAAATTTCAAAGGCATATTCGAGTTTGGCAACCAGTCGAGTCAAGGAAGCCAAAAAAGAGAGAGCCAAGCAAAGAAAAATGCCGTCGTTGCAAAGAGCATAGGTAAAGAAATCAACGCATTTACGAAGTTCGTCCAAGTACTCAACGATTTACAATTGTACGTTCAAAAAATGGCTCAAGCGAACGGCAAAGAGATAAAAAGCTGGGACAAGTTGTTCAAGATGTTCATCGTCTTGCTCAATTCCAACGGTTACAGGGAGACGTTCAGATCTGCAAACGTGGTCGATATAATGGACGTATCGACGGCAAGATTTGTGAGCAAAAAATACAAATTCTTCGTTGAATTCACCGACGATTACTACCCATCGATCGGTAAAATCAATCCACTTCTGTACAGAACAAGTAATGAGAAATCACGAATATACGACCTGCTCGAAGAGACCGAACGCAGGGCAGTTGTACTTTCGATGATCTTTTCTGATCGTGCCGAATTAATCGTTCCAAAGGCATCTACCATTGGTGATGTGCTCGTGCCTTCAAAGTACTTGACCGAGTTCGTCAGGGGAGAGCTCTTTGAATATAAAACATCACCAAGTGACATATTCAAGCCGATAGACTACGAGATATACAAATTGGCATCTGAAGAACGCAAAAGAGTAAAATTGAACGAAGCAGATTACGTAGTAGGTCAGACTGGTATTACTGAATTCAGCCATAGCAAGATATCAGATTACCTAAAGTGTCCGCTATATTTCTACTTCGCCGACTACGTCGGAATAAGAAAGCCTTTAGACAGCGTTGCAAGATACAATATAAGCAGAGGTTTAATTGTCCACAGGGTACTCAAAAACTTCTTCGATAAACCCATCCCGTTCGAACTGAATGATGATGAAATCATGAGCATGTTGAGGGAAGAATATAAAACCTTCTTCAACGATGGGATATACAAATACAAAATTCCGAGGGAGATATATGTTAAGAAACGTTTCGAAGAAATAAGCCCGCTCCTTTTGAACTTCATCGTTTCCAAGCAGTTGATAAAACTCGGCCAAAAGAGTATGACAATATCACAAGGGAAGGAAAGCAAAGAAGAGAAAAGTAGTGACAAGAACCCATCGTTGCATTCAGAAGCAACAATGTGCACAGAAATGGACTTCAAAACGACGTTCAAAGATTATTCGCTCACCGCGAGAGTTGATAGAATAGATGAACTTAGCGATAATTACGCACTGAGCGATGGTGAAACAGAAAGTGCAGGGTATGAAAAAAAGGAAGATAAAGCATATGCGATAATCGATTATAAACATACAGCAAACCTTGATAAAAGTTCTCAGATAGAACAGCTCATGTTGTACGATTATGTAATCATGCACCACTCTGTGGATGCTAAATCAGATATCGGTGAACCACTTTACCTGAAAAATTTAAAAGGAGAAAAAACCGATGTCTTCTTGATATTGTTGGGAACTAGTTCATCATCGAATTCCTATCAGTATTTTTACGTCAAGCGCCAGTACTCAGAAGAAGCGGAGTATTTCATTCCATACAAGTCGAAGTCGAAAACTAATCAGAAAAAAGGATACATCAGCGTCTCTCAGAAAGAGTTTGAAAAGTGGCTCGAGTGGCTTCTTAAGAGAATTTCAAAGGAAGGAAGATTCATCCCCGTTTATCTAAGGGAAGAAACCGCATCATTCATAAACGAGATAACACCACGTCTCGGAAATGTGGATTTGTCGATTCCGGAGAGTTCAAAAGAACCAAGAAAGTGCAGAGTGTACAAGCAATACTGCCCATACGAACCACTCTGCACCGCAGCTGAAATGTATGGATTAAAGCTGACAGATTCTCAAAGTAAGCGTAGAAAAAGATAGCCGAATACATCCTAAATACATATCTATGCACATATCTTATATCTTATTGTTCGGCTGAAGAATCTTCCACCTCTTTAAGAACAAAATCGAATGTGATTT
>DPXZ01000098.1:0-2063 GCA_003526765.1 Fervidobacterium sp. | reverse complement strand
GAGTGGGTCTGTAAAGCCCACTCTTTCTCCATTTTTCAAGAGCTTGTACGACTTGACCTTGTGCATGTCTATGTCGAACAATCTCAGTACATCAGCAACGATGAAGCCCTGTTCATCTGGTACCTGAGTCCTGACCCTATCGCCATCTCTGATCTCATACTGTGGAGAAACGAGTTGATCATTGACCCAGACGAGCACGCCATCTTTTGTAAGGACAGTAGTTTCACCGTTTATTTTCACAAGTATACTGATCTTCTCCATCTCCGGAAGTTCCATAACCTTTGGATACTTCAACACGAGTGCATAGTTGATTTTATCACCTGGTTCGACAGTGTTTTCATCGGACAATTCCATTTCATCTTTGAATATCTTCACCTCACCGGCATTCACGGTCTTGTATGCATTGTTCACCGAGTAGGTTATGTTCACCAAATCGTTTCCCAAGAACTCTCTTATCTGCCTTACCTTTATCTTCTCGTATCTAACAACATCGCCATCTTTTAGTTCGACATTATTCGATACCTCGAGCCCATTCAGAATTACTTTTGGATAATACTCTATGATTTCTTCGGTTTCCAGAGACATGAGCTGGACTGGTTTCACGACATCGTAAAGGTGTACATGTGCATCTTCGCCATCGTGTGCCTCTCCAACTTCTATCACATCACCGTGCTTTACAATATCCCTCAAAGTTGCCGCATTACCATTGATAACAACCGTTGCAGGTACTGGCATCTTACCTTTTAAAATCTGTGCCTCACCATTCACATCGATGACCATAGACTTACCTGGTTTTCCCAAAAGAGTATGAATATCCATTCCTACTTGAACGAGCACTTCCCAAACTGTGTAAGACCCTTTGAATCCTATGAGCTGAACCTTCTCACCATTCACGGTCACATGTTCGAAGACCGAACCTGTGTTGTTTAGCGCGGTGTATCCAATTCCAAGTGGCGTTATGTACTCGCTACCAACAATCTGGCCTGTTTCATCTATGAAGTCAAGCCCATTTGCGTTTTTCAAAGAGACCACATCTACATCCATTCCAAGATGCTTTGCCAAATACTCGTCGAACATAGGCACTTTCGCGCCACCACCGACGATCATGACAACCTGAGGTTTCTCACCATTAATTTCCAATATCACTTCTGCAACCTTCTGAGTGATTGCATTGATGATAGGTGATATCACACTTACAACATCTTCCTTCTTTATTTCCTTTTCTTTGTCTAAGATGTTCTTAACGACGAGTTTTTCGTTGAGATAGAAATTTCTCTTCACATATTCTGCCGTGGAAAAATCGAGCAAGAAGTGTTTCGTAATTGCCTCAGTAATCTCATCACCGGCAAGCGGCACCATTCCGTAAGCTACGATCGTGCCATCTTTGGCAATCGCAATATCACTTGTTCCTGCGCCAACATCCACGAGCGCAATGTTCAATATGCGCAAGTCCTCTGGTACAGTGACGTTAACCGCTGCGATAGGCTCAAGTGTTAGATGCGTGATCGTGAGTCCAACCTTCTTTATTACAGAAAGCATCGCCTCAACAACGTGGCTTGGCAAGAACGTTGCAACAACTTTCACATAAGCATTCTCGCCTTTAAGTCCTTCAAGCTTCTTAAACCACATACCATCTATCTCATACCTAATTACAGAATATCCAACGCAGTACATATTAGATTCAACATTTTCCATTGCCTTTGCAACCGCATCGAGCTCTAAGCGTGCGATGAAATCTTGATTTATCTCATTTCCCTCACCGATTTCCATCATCGACTCGCCGATGTACGTCTTCAAGAACCTACCGGCAAGCGCTACCGCAACTTTATCCAAAACCACATTGTTTCGAGATTCTAACTCTTCCTTCACTGCTCTAACCGTTCGAGCAACCTTCTCCACATCATGAATTTGCCCATCGAGCATTGCACGATGCTCGTGTTCCTTTACAATTGCATCGTGGACAATCATCTTTCCTTCCTCATTTCCATCCACCAGAAGACCGGCTATCTTACGAGTACCTATATCGAGTGCAAATAACATTCACATCCCCCCTGCGAAAAAAA
>DPXZ01000016.1 GCA_003526765.1 Fervidobacterium sp. | reverse complement strand
GCACGAGATCCATTGGAAGAAAAGGAGACATTTGAATCCACTATTGCATATTTGATGAACGATGATAGGCCTATATATCATTATCATTCTTACGAGTTGGTGCGTTTCAGAAAGCTGGCAAAGAAATATAAAATAGACCTTCCGAACAACTTATTCGGAAGGTTTATAGATGTATACAAAATATACAGTGAGTGTATCGCATTACCTCTACCTTCGTATTCTCTTAAAACAATAGCCAGATATTTTGGCTTCAAGTGGAGAACGGATTTGAACGGATTTGCTGTAATAGATTCTTACAGAGATTACATCGAGTCAAACGATGAAAACGTACTATCAGAAATACTGAGATACAACGAAGATGATGTCCGTGCAACTGCATTCTTAGTTGAAAAGATAAATCAAATGAGAGAAATGCTGGGTATCAAGGACTCTTACATATCAAACACACCTGGGTGAATCAACGATCGTCACAATAACTATCTTAACTACCTATCTATTTCTCTTCTTCAAGTAATTTGATGATATCATCAGGAGATTCAATAATCGAACTGTGCCCAATGTCTTTTAGCAAGATGAACCTACTATTTGGGAAACTTTCGGCAGTTCTTTTCATTTCCTCTGAAGTTATGATAGCATCCTTGTCACCATATACAACATAGACAGGGATATTCAGATTCTTTGCTTGTTCTCTGTAATCATAATTTGATAATGCAACGGAATTCCCTACAAACGCTTTCGGGGCCATCCTAAGTGCATCAGCAGCCATCCTATCAAAGAATTGCTCATCTGGGTACATAGGTGCATTGAACATTAACGAAGATTTTATCATTTGCGGGTTATATCTATATATGTTCAGCACAGTGTGTGATTCAGTTGAAATGTTCATACTATTGATGGGTGCACTATCGATGAGTATAAGCTTTTTGATCTTCGATTGGTTCTTTATTGCATATGAGATCACAACGCCACCACCTAGGGAATGACCGACGAGTATGAAATTATTTAGCCCCAATGCATCTACGAATGCCTCGACGGCTTTAGCATAGCCATCTAACGTTACGTCGCCTGGTAGTTCGTCGGAAAAACCAAAATTTGGCAAGTCTGGACAGTATGCCGTATATTTATCCGGGAGCCTTTTCAAAAAAGGTTCAAAGAATCTTGCAGAGACGAAATTTCCATGTATAAGCACGACCGGTATCTTTCCGTTCCCATGCTTTATATAATGTATCTTGCCCATGCTTGTATCGATGAATTGTCCATAAGGCCTTCTGCTCTTTTTAAAAAATGAAACGATCCGATTCAGATACTTTATCCTGAACAAGTAAAAATAGTAGCTGATCCCAAGTGGCATGAACATAACTACGAAAATCAAAATGATACCAAATACTATTGACATAGAGATATGCGTTCTGCTGAAGAGAAATGGCATTGCAACGTATATCAATGAACCATACAATGGACCGTCTACAGATGCCATACCGCCGATAACGGATATAGCTAACAAATCGAGCGATTTTGATAGTCCAAAATCACTTGGTGCGATGTAGCCTATAACGTGTGCATACAAGGCACCGGCGATACCTGCCATCATCGAACCAATAGCAAATGCAAGAATTTTGTACTTTGCTGTGTTTATACCTACAACAGAAGCAGCTATTTCATTCTCTCTGATAGCCATCCATGCACGCCCAGTCTTTGCGTGCATCATTCTATTCATAAGGACGTAGCAGATAAATGCAAATGCAAGAACAAGGAGATATTTTTCAACATCTGAATTCCACATATGTTCAAATGGTATACTTCTGATACCAGCATGACCACCTGTCACGCTTTCCAAAGAACCCATCAATTGCTCTATTGCCACAACGAATCCCATCGTTGCAATGGCAAGATAGAACCCTGAAAGTCGTAATGCGGGAAAACCTATCACCAAACCAAATAAGAATGCAACCGCTCCACCAGCAAAGATACCAAAAATAACTGGGACGTTGTAGTGCATAACAAGTAGAGTGGAAGTATATGCACCTATACTCATAAATGCCGCATGACCAATCGAAATCTGTCCTGAATAACCCATTATTATGTTTAATCCCATGGAAGCGATTGTGTAAACACCAACGAGTGTTAGAATCGTTATAATGAAAGCATTTTTCATCAGCAAGAATGGAATTATTGCAAGAACTACCCAGATCATTACACACGCCCCCTTACATTCCTACCAAACAAGCCTTTTGGGAAGAATATCAACACGATAATTATTATGACTAGTGAGATCGTTGCTTTGAATCCTTCAGATATGTAATTGCCGACCAATTTTTCTATTACGCCTAATATAAGCCCACCGAAGACAGCGCCTGTAAATGTTTCAAATCCGCCTAGTACAGCAGCAGTGAATCCTTGAATCTGATAGTATGTCAACATGGTAGGTGAGACAAATACCTTTGGTGCGGCCACAATGCCAACAACTGCAGCCATCGATGCACCAAACCCCCAAGAGAACGCAAGCACCGAACCAACGTTTATGCCCATGTATCCTGCAGTCTCTTCGTTCTCAGAGACAGCTCTCACAGCTATACCAAACTTTGTATATCTTGTGAAAATCAAGAGTGCAATGGATACAGCTATTAGAATGGAGAAAATTAGTATATCTTGACGCCTTAAAACGAAGATGCCAAAATCTCCTCTAAATACGTATGGAGCACCCGTTACCAGTTCTGGGAAAGCTTTGTAATCTGTTCCCCAAATTTGCATAGCCAAACCTTCCAAAATCATCAAAATACCAAACGTTACAATCAACATCGATGCATGAGAAAGATGCCTGATAGGCCTTAGTCCATAACGTTCAACGACTACTCCCATAACCGCAGCAAATGCAATACCTATTGCTATGCTGACGTACAGATTTACGCCCGCACCTGTTGCCAACCACCATATGAGGTACGTTACAAACATGCCCATGTTTGCATAAGCAAAATTCATAACCCCGCTGACTTTGTACATCATAACTAACCCAATTGCAACTAAAGAATATGTTGCACCCGTTGAAAGTCCCAATATGATTTGATTCATCATTTTGCAACACCTCCGAGGTACTTTTCTCGGATTACATCACTCTTCAACAAATCTGAAGGTACACCATGCAATGCGACCTTGCCATTTTCAAGAACATAGGCATAATTTGCAATGCTCAAGGCGAGAGATGTATTTTGCTCTACCAAGACAACCGTTATTCCAGAACTATTTATTCTCTTTATCACTTCGGCTATTTTCTGTATGATAACAGGTGCCAATCCTAACGAAGGTTCATCAAGTAATAGATAAGATGGATTACTCATTAGCGCTCTTGCAATAGCCAACATCTGCTGCTCACCACCTGAGAGAGTTCCTGCAATTTGGTTTATCCTATCTTTCAGCACAGGAAAGATATCAAGAACTGATGAGTAATCTACTTTCTTGTTTCTATACGCTCCTGCCAAGAGATTTTCCTTAACGGTCATTGAATAAAATATTCCCCTACCTTCTGGACACAAGACAATGCCCTTTTCTACTCTCTTGTGAACTGGCAATGCATCGATAATTTCATCACCAACGGAAATACTACCGGTGTACTTAACCCCACCTGCAAGAGCCTTGAGCGTAGTAGATTTCCCAGCACCATTTGCGCCCAATATAGTTGTGATACTACCCCCTTTGATGGACAAATCGATACCTTTAACTGCATGGACCGGGCCGTACCAAACTTGCAGATTTTTTACTTCTATGTTCTTACTATTATTAGCCATTTTCTCTCACCTCTTCAAGGCCCGTTCCAAGATATGCGCTTATCACTTCTGGATCATTAACAACTGTTTCTGGTGTACCTTCTGTAATCTTTTTACCGAAGTTCAGTACAGTAATTCTATCGGAAATATCCATAACCATTCTCATATCGTGTTCTATCAAAAATACTGTAATCGAATTTTCTTTTATTTTTCTAATTCTTTCTTTTAACATATCTGATTCCTTCTCCGTCAAGCCAGCGGCAGGCTCGTCGAGAAGGAGTATTTTTGGCTCGCTCATCAATGCTCTGGCAACATCTATAAGTTTCTGATAACCGTAAGGAAGTCCACCAGCTGGTACTGCCAATAAATTCTTGATGCCAATAATATCTGCAACTTCTACAGCACGCATCTTTGCAAGCCTTTCGAATTTATCGTATTTGTTAGTTTGAACCAGTTCATCACAGATATTGTACCTCAGGTTATGATGATAGCCCAGCATGAGGTTTTGCAGGACAGTTAAATACTTGAATATGATGACGTTCTGAAAGCTTCTACCCAACCCGTAATTTACCCTTTTGTGTGCGGGTACCTTAGTGATGTCTGTACCATCTATGTACACATTTCCGGAATGCTTTACCAATCCAGATATTACATTGAATACTGTCGTTTTTCCAGCGCCGTTTGGACCTATTAATGAGTGTATAGAGTTATTCTGTACTTCCATCGTAAGATTATCAACTGCAACAAGCCCAGAAAACCTCACAGTAACATTTTCAATCTTTAGCACTTTTCAACCACTCCTTAAGAAATGATGTTTTCATTAATTTGTCTGTAGAAATGTGGAAATATGGTATGAAAATAAGGGATGAGAGAAACTAAGATTCAAATGCGGGTCTCAGGAAATAAACAATTACCCGAGGCCCGCTAAAGTGTTTATGCTTATTGATACTGTATCAAATCTGTGAGTGGGACAAATTGATTACCCTTTACCGCCAAGAAGTAGAGTGATGATTTACCACGCCTTAGATTTGGTCCCCAAGTTATATCCTTCGAAAGAATACCATCCCAGTGTTTAAAACTTTCAAGTGCCTTAACTAAGCCTTCTCTTGTCAGATTTTTCCCCGCTCTGATGAGACCTTCTGTGAAGACTTCTGCGGCTATGAAACCGGCAACTGCGTACGATGATGGCAATTCCTTTGCATAAGTTTCTTGATGTATGGAAACTGCACGTTGATAATCTCTGACGAATGCTGGCCTATCTGGTGTCGGAAGAGGTACCCAACCTGTGAATATGACACCTTCTGCATACTTGCCTGCTAACGTCAAGAACGATGGATCGGCATTCGCATACGTTGTGATAACTTTACTATTTAAACCGTAATCTCTTATCGTCTTAACCCATCTTACTGTGTCTGTCAGTAAACCATAGACCACTACTACATCAGGATTCTTATCCACGAGTTTAATAACCAAGCCACTGTAATCTGTATCTGCCGGATTGTAGGAAATTTCAACAGATGGCGTCATCTTGTACTTTGCAAGCTCTCCTTTGAATGCTGCGTATCCTTCGAGTCCAACATCGTTGTTCATATATACAATCGCAGGATTTTTGAACTTTGCAATCTCTGCAACGTATTTTGCTATCAGTGCACCTTCAAGTGTGTAGTCTGGCTGGACTGCAAATATATATTTTTTCGGAGGTAGTACGAGCTGGGAAGCACCGGAACCTTGATAGACAAACGGAACTTTGTTCTGCTCTACATAGTCCATAACTGCCAAACAGCCATATGTGCCAAGTCCACCGACAAGTGCAAATACTTTATCTTGCTCAACCAATCTCTTTACCTCAACAACCGTTTTCGCTGGATTCAGTTGATCATCAGCAACTATGAGTTCTATCTTTCTTCCATAAACACCGCCGCGCTTGTTGATCCAGTTGAAATACGCTTTCATTCCTTTGGTCATTTCCTGACCTATAACTGCATATGGGCCGGATAATGCTTGGAACGATCCAACAACTACTTTGTCTTGATAAACCCCTACTTCTGCGAAAATGCTGATAGATAATACTAAAATAATGAGAATACCCACTAACCTTTTCATCTTGTTTCACCTCCTCGCATTTGTGGAAAAAACAAAAACTCGAATTATCAACTACCGAGCAGTTGAATAACATTCCTTTCCTTCAAGTCCTTTGCAAAGATAGCTATAAAGCTCTTTCAAGAATTCTTCGAGTCTCTCTGAATTCTGATCTCCGATACGTCCTGACAAAATATACCGTTCGCCTGCGTAATGGCCATAGCTCATCATCATTAGAGCGATGTATGAAAGGTTGAAGTCCTTAATCTCTCCTTTCTCCAGCGCCTTTTTAAGTGCTGCAACATACGAATCGTAGAGTGAACGGTAGTATTCTTTCGCAATCGCATGGTCTATAGATTGACTTTCTCTTACTATTTTGTACATATTCGAATGGATTCTGAAAAATTGTACAAAAGCGTACAGACCAGCTATCTCTTCCACTAATCTGTGCTGCTTTCCAAGTTTCTCCAGGGATAACTTAACATTGTATCTTAAACCCTTGCTGATGATTCTCACTAGTTCATGTAGAATTTCCTTTTTGTTTTCGAAGTACAAATAGACTGTACCAATTGCAATCCCTGTAGAACGTGCTATATCGTATACTTGTGTTTTGTTAAATCCATACGTACCAAAAAGGCTTTCCGCATTCGATAATATCTGTTCTCTTCTCTCATCAGTCGATATCATGCGTCTCTCTGGAACAAAGGAGAATATATTCGCAGGTAACTCATTGGGACAGTCTTTACCGATACCTTCGAGAATAATCTCAAATAGCTCGTCGTAGTTTATCTTTATTTCTAACAAATCGCCGAAGAACACGCAGAACCTTAGTGGTGCCCAAAAATAGAAGTGCTCTACGTAAGACAAACCGAATTTCTTCGATAATTTTAAGAGATGAGCATCGAACTCGTTCCTTATCCATTCAAAAGAATACTCGTTAAGATATAACGCCTTTGTCATCAATGAATTCTTAGTACAATAGTTGGCAAAACTAATTGTCACTTCCCTAAGATTGTTTCCATTGACATCTTTATCAAAATTTCTGAAAAAGTCGTCCACAATCTCTCGGAATATTTCGTCTTTGTTCACATAGTATTGGTAGAATGCACCTGTACTCAATTTTGACAATCGTGTAATTTGGGATATTGAAACATCCACAAAACTGTTCTCACTGAACAACTTTAGTGCTGTCTTCTTTAACTTATTCTTTGAACCTATGCCATCCGTTCTCTGGGGCTTTCTTTTTTTCGATGCTGCTGTGCCCAAAATCCAACACCTCGTTTTTTGAATCTACAATGGTTCGGCCAAAGTTACAACGTTGAGATCATAACTTGGCCGGAACCAATTTCTTAGAAATCAGCAAGAGTTACAAGTTACACAAACCAAGATCAAGCCTTAAACGCTACCGCCACTTGCTGGAAACCAACGCCAGATGTAAGGAACAGAATGTACTTTCCAGATATATTCTCCAACTTTCCTTCATCATATGCATCATCATATGCCATGTACACACAGGCAGAACCGGTGTAGCCGAATTTATCCATAACAATTTGTGTCTTCTCTATTGGTAATCCTATGGTATCCATCACTTTAAGAATAGTTTTCTTCCTTACTTGTGTAAAGAACACCATAGCAATTTCATCTTTAGGAATGTTGTATTTTTCTATCAACTTATTCAACAGATTTGGCCAACCTTCATCATTCACAGATGCCGGATAAGCTCCACGTAAGTCTAATTTGTGGAGTCCTCTTTCGATGCCTTGCAAATTCATCGTGCCCGCACCCATGTAGATACCCCAATTCTGCCACCAACTCCCATCAGCTCTTGAAACAGACCCTATGTATCCTGGTTCGTCTGATGCAGATACAATAAGTGCAGCTGCACCGTCACTGAACAATGCTTCCCAAGCGTATTTCCAGTTTAGGAACTTTGTCATTGCGTAAGTACCGATGACCAGCACATTCTTGCAATCGCCCATTGCAATGTATTTGGCAGCGATATCGAGTAATAAGGCACCATTTGCACACGATGCATTAACGTTGAATGCCATAGTCTCAGCCTTGTGCGCACCAATTAAATATTGGACTCGTGGTGCATCTGGTGGTGAGACTGCCTCAGGTGTGTCCGTACCAACTATGATTAGACCAATCTCTTCTGGTTGCATACCAATTCTTTGAAGAGCCTTCTTTGCAGCTTCCGCGGCCATGTACGTCGGCGTTTCCCAATCTTCAGAGATGTGGCGATGATTGATGCCAATCACATCTGAATAATATGGATCAATCGTCAACATAGTCAGCTTCTCAAACTCGGCATTTGTCATGACCTTTTGGGGAACGTACATACCCGACGAAACTATCTTTGCATACTTCATGTTTTTCTCCTCCCTTGCGTCTTTTTTTTGCTAAACCCACTAGTTTAATGCAGTTATGAATGCTGTGTGAATCACCTTTCATGTTAGGTATGAATCACCTCTCAGATTATAACACAGAGCAGTGCAAATTCAGCCACTTAATTATGCAAGTTTATCTCGCAAAAAGCAATCAATAATTGTGGTTATGTGGATTATTCTTCCTTTTCCTAAGTATATCTATTACTATTTATTAAAGTCAATTGTCTTCCATGTATTATCCGATATTACGCTGAAAAAATGAAAGTAAAAAATAAAAGCGCACTCCTTTTGGAGTGCGTTGGTTTACGATAACTGATACGATAATTGATCTATTATTCTAATTTACTAATTTATGAGTATCTCAAATACCTAAGTACTTTTTGATGTTACTCTCTGGATCTACAAAAGGCCTGATTTTATCGTCGTAACTTGTCATGATGACAACGATTCCAGGGCCATGACCAGTTTTGAAGCAGTCTGAATGTACAACAACACCGATGGAAATGGAACCAGATTTATAACCACCTGCGCCGTACCCGTTGTAATGATCCGAGATTGCAACTAAATCTCCGATTCTGACCTTATCAAGGCCGTGTTTTCTAATCTCTTCCTCATCTAACGTGTTCATATCATAGTCTGTCCCAACTGGATTGGATGAACCGATCCCGGAACCTGTTAGATGTGCTGGCACTATAGCGGTGACTGGGACATGTAGTCTAGCGGTTTTTTCTTCTATTGGTATTTTCTCAAATAGTTCTGGATCTACATTGAAGACTCTTACATCGGGGTAGTCATTTAGTTCCAAGCCTTGTCCCCACGATTTGATTTGAATCTTGTCGCCTAATACAAGTTTCTCTTTATCTGGCATCCACACAAGTACGTGGTCTATGCCACCGTGCTTTCCTATGACGTATCCTTTCATTCCTTTACCATCACCCGATACTACAGTAGCTTCGTTGCCGATACAAGCCAACGACATGCATGTTTGATTGAGATCTCTGTCGGGATTTTTTGTGCTAAGGTCCGGCTCTATGTGATCACCGTGCATGGAAAATGCGTTGTCACCTAGGCCGAAGTTGTACGTTATTCCACCGACACCAGGGAAATAGTATGCGTTGCCTACACCATCCATTACGGGCATACGTACAACTGGGTGTGAGATTTCTACAAGTATCGAAAGTTTTACTACTTTTTCCTTGTTCGTTCTTAGAGTGTTCTTGAATTCATTCATCCCTCTTCTCCCCTCTCTTTCTTGGATTTGTAAATTCTGCCATCTTTACTTACCAGTGATCGTAATGTATTTTGCTCTTGTTAACCTCATTGAGTGTGTGTGGAGCCTTCTCTTCATTCGCATATCCCAAGCTTACTATCGAAAGAACACGGAAATTTTCTGGAATAGACAGGATTCTTTTGATTTCTTCTTCAACGGATTTATCGTTGAAATACCTGCCATGAACTTGTCCCCAGCAACTTCCAAGGCCGTAGTTGACTGCAAGTAATTGGATGTAACTAGCAACTATCGACGCATCTGCACACCAAGTGCTACTTTCTTCATCGGCGGTAACAACGATGCACACAGGTGCCGTTTTCAAAAATCCAAAGTTGTTTGTTCTTGCATTCATTACTTTGGTGATCGTCTCTTTGTCCTTTAGAACGATGAGGTCAACTGGCTTTGCATTTCTTCCGCTTGGTGCCAAGAGTGCATAGTTTAATATCTTTTCCAAAGTTTCATTGGGAATTGGGATGTCTCTGAAATCTCTTATACTTCTGCGCTTTTCGATTATGTCCGTGAGTTCCATATTCTACCATCATCCTTTCTCAGACGTGTTTTTGTGATATGATTGTATAAAAGAATGAAAGTTCTACTCTTATTTTATCACATATACCATCGAGTAGTTTAGTCAATTGATGCCAACAATGTTGGGAAAATATTGAAAACACTTTAAAATCTTGAAAATTTCGGAGGTGTGTTGTGCAGTTCTCAAGCAATTCTATTAATAACGTGAGGAATACTTTAAAATACCCAACACCATTTTGGGTGTATGAAAGTGTCGTTTACGAGATCTTCCCCGATAGATTCTCTATTGGTAAGGGAAAGAGTGTTCAAGACAAAGCTAGTTTGTACATAAATCGAGGCGGTACAATCAAAGAGTGGAATGAAAAGCCAGTTGCAACAGGAGATTGGCGGTCAAGTCAGTCTTTCTATGGAGGGGATTTGTGGGGAGTGGGTGAAAAACTTGATTATTTGAAGGACCTTGGTGTAAATTGTCTATATCTGACACCGATCTTCTCGTCTCCATCAAACCACAAGTATGACGGTGCAGATTATTTTAAGGTAGATTCACAATTTGGTGGAAATCGCGCACTGACTTTTTTGGTAAGTAAACTGAAGAGAGAGAATATGAGGCTCGTTTTGGACGGTGTCTTCAATCATGTGAGTTCTCAACATAAGTGGTTTGTTAAAGCTAAGAATGGAAACAGAGATGCCATGAGCAAATTTACGATGTATGAGAGTGGTCATAGGGGATGGTGGGGTGCACAATCTTTGCCGGAACTGAATTTGGAGGAATTGGAAGTACGCAATTACATAACACAAGTGATCCATAAGTATCTCAAGATGGGAATAGATGGCTGGAGATTGGATTGTGGGCAAGATTTGGGACCAGTTAATAATGCATTCATAGCCTCTAAAGTTAAGAGTATTTCAACAGAGAAATATGTCGTAAGTGAGTTATGGACTTATCCCGAAGGCTGGAATATGGTCGATGGTATTATGAATTACCATCTGCGTGAGCTCATTTTGAGCTATCTAAATGGCGAACTCAATGAGATTGGTAGTGCGTTGACTTCTGTTTTCAACGATACACCGAATATTTATGGTTGTTGGAATATGCTTGATAGCCATGATAGTGAGAGAATTGCGAATGTGCTTCCAGATAAATCACTGAGAAAATTAGCAGTAGTACTCCAATTTACCTATCCTGGTGTTCCCGTCGTTTACTATGGCAGTGAGGTTGGTTTGGAAGGTGGAAGGGATCCGGAATGCCGAGATACAATGAAGTGGAATGAAGAAACTTGGGACACAGAATTAAGAGAATTTTATAAGAAAATCATAGCATTGAGAAAGACTGAGACTGCGTTGAAGATCGGGGCTTTTGAAGTGCTAAACACAGACCCACTGGTCTTTTTGAGAAAGGCACCTTACATGCTTGATGATATTGTTGTCGCCATAAATAGGTCGAATGCAAGAAGAGTTGCTGCTCAGATCAAAGATGGTAGATTGCTCGATAGAACACGATTTGTGGACCTTTTTACGGGTGAAAAATTTAGTCTAAGCGCTGGACTTTTGAAGTTCGATATACCAGAAAGGGGCTTTAGACTTTTGAAACCCTTGAACGATACGGTGAGAGGATACGATCAATACAAGCGAATTTTCTAGATAGTCATATTGAAACTAAAACAAAAGCAAACCTGCTCATAACTTATAATTTGTTGAGTTGTTGAGCAGGTTTGTTTTTAATTATTTTTAATTATATAATCTGCACAGTGTATAACATTCACGAATTGAAAATAGACAAAAAATCATAGGTTACTCGAATATACTCTGCTGTACTTTTTTGTTATGTAATCTATGAAGTATTTGGAGTCGAAATCACTGTTCGTTACTTTCTTGATTAATTCTTTGGGTTCGTACATTCTGCCTTTAGAGTAAATCTTTTCGGTAAGCCAGCCTCTTACTTTGTCAAATTCACCATTTACAACTAGCGTATCGAAATCAATTTCCTTTTTCATTGCATCGTAAATTTGTGCAGCGTACAGGTTTCCAAGTAGATAGGTTGGGAAGTAACCAAACGAGCCACCGTACCAATGGGGATCCTGCAAGCAACCAAGCGATATATCATCTATCTTCAGCCCAAAGTATTTTGAAAACAATTCGTTCCAAGCCGTTGGTATATCTTTGACAGATAGTTCATCGTTTATCAATGCATGTTCCAATTCATATCTCAAAATTATGTGAAGCGTGTAAGTAACCTCATCTGCTTCCGTTCTTATGTAAGAACGTCTCACTATATTTACACCTCGCCAAATGTCTTCTACAGAATAATTCGCCATCTCCGGGAATACTTCAATGAATTTTTCATATATCCCCGTCCAAAAAGGAAGACTTCTCCCCAAGACATTCTCCCAAAATCTCGATTGGCTTTCGTCAAATCCATACGATGCACTACTACCTATTGGTAGACCGTAAAATTCGTCTGGGATAGACAAGGCGTATTGCGCATGTCCAAATTCATGTATTGTAGAAAATATGGAATTTTTCGGATCATTTGGCACGTACCTTGTAGTTATCCTTACATCATTTATACCAATTGGGTTTGTAAATGGGTGAGCAGATACATCTAATCTACATTTTGTACTGTCGTATTTGAGATGGGTGAGGAGCCATCTGTTGAATTTCTCTTGCCTCGCGGGATCAATTTCTCGTTCAAATGGGTCTTCTACTTTTCCTACCTTTTCTATTTCTTTCAATACTTTGATTGTGAATTCTTTAAGCGGTGTAAATATGCGATTTAATTCTTCGGCCGTCATGCCGGGTTCAAAACGATCAAGTAGCGCATCGTATGGATCATTATCATACCCAAGGTACTTTGCCATTTCTTTGTTCAATTCTACGACCTTTTCAAGATAAGGTTCTACAATCTCAAAATTTCTTTCTTTTTTTGCTTTTTGCCACAATTGTTCACATATAGCGGAAACTCTCATCATTTCTTCAAAGACTTCGGCCGGTACCTTCTTGTACTTTTCGTATTCTTTCAAACCAACACGCACGATAGCTTCATCTATTTCCGAGTTTGGCGTTGCACTTTTGAGAAGATTGCCAAGTTCATCTGAAACGGACATTATAAA
>DPXZ01000015.1 GCA_003526765.1 Fervidobacterium sp. | reverse complement strand
TCCGTTATCTTTGGAGCATTTTCAGCGTACTTGACGTCAATTTTGCAATCGAGTAGTCTTAGCACGTTTCTTTCGTATCTCATCTTACAGTCATCGCACAACGATTCAAGATGTTGAGCATAGTACTCCTTAAGTGCCTCTTTATAATTTATTCTGTCATCTTCATTACCTAAAGAATTTATGTGTATCTCATAGTCCACAAGTCCGAGCTCTTTAAGCAATCTATCTGCAAATATTATTAATTCTGCATCGGCTATTGGTGAAGGGCTTCCGAAGATCTCCGCACCAAACTGATGGAATTGTCTCTGCCTTCCGGACTGTGGTCTCTCGTATCTGAACATCGGACCTATGTAAAAATACTTTTGTGGTAAGCCTTGTGCCAACATTCCATTTTCTACGAATGCCCGTACTACAGGAGCAGTTCCTTCAGGTCTAAGTGTTATACTCCTCCCGCCTTTATCTTCAAACGTGTACATTTCTTTCTGAACTATATCGGTATCTTGGCCAACGCTCCTTACAAAGAGTTTTGTTTCTTCAAATATTGGCGTTCTTATCTCACCATATCCGTATATCGTCGATAACTTCCGTGCTTTCTCTTCTATCCAATACCAGTACTTGATCTGGTCACCATAAAGATCGTCAGTACCTTTTATTTTTTGGTACACAGTTTTCCCACCTCCGGAATTCTAATCTCTATTTGTGCCTTTGCATCCTCATCTACAACTTTCCATTCAGCTCTTACGTTCAGTTCGAAGCCTTTCTTATACACTTCCAAGGCAGTGCAATAATCTTTTCGTTTTTCATACAAGGTACCAAGCATCAGATACGTATAGATGTGTCTATCATTGAACTGGAGAGCTTTTTTTAATAACTTTTCTGCAGTGTTCAAATCAGGAAATATTGGTACTTCCAAGTATCTAACACCTGCCAAGAAAAAAGGTTCCCAATGGCCTTCACCATATTTCATCGCAAGATTAAGCTGGTCGTCAATTTTGCCTACAAGAGACAATGCCAGAAAATTGTTCTTCTGTACCCTATGCGACAAAACAACTGCCATTGCATAATGTGATTTCCAAAATTCTGGAAGGCTTTTTACCAATTGATCTGCAAGCTGGTATGCCTTTTCGGAATAATTATAGCCCATTCCGCCCCAACTGTACAGCTCAGTATAAGCTATTACCACATCGCATTTTTCTTCGTTAGAGAGTTTCGAAAAATCCAGTGTATTCAAATACTTAACTAAATCATTCGCCTTTCTGTTGCCAATTAGATACTGGATGTTGTAGGAGATCTCGCTCTGAGCTGCAGAAATCATCGATAGACTAAAGAGAATAAACAGTGTACATATTATCCTGATTTTTCTAATGCCCATCGTCTCACCGCGTACGCCACGCCGCCTTCATTGTTCGATTTGGTTATGTACTTTGCATACATCTGTACATCTTTGTTTGCATTCTGCATCACCACTGGATATCCAACCATTTTCAAAAGTCCTATATCGTTGTAGCTATCTCCGAGGTACATCGTTTCTTCAGGCTTTACATTGAAGTATTCAAATAGGAATTTCATCGCATGTTCTTTAGAAGAATTTGGTCCGAAGACTTCGTAGAATGTTTCATTCCCAACAACGTTATTCTTGACTATACTTGTCTTATCCTTAAGCCCATCCAGCGAATTTTCCAGTGTGGTTAGGATCAATTCCTCATTTCCCACTAGTGCTACTTCCGCCAAACCTTTTTCTTTCGATAGATGTTTTGTCACATCTTCTACAATATTCAATCTCCATGAGTTTTGCCGAAGGTAGGTTGAAAAACTACCACTGTAATCTATATCTACGTACATATCCTTTTCATCAAGAAAATCACCATAAAGTATGTAAAACAATCCAAATTTTCTAGCCTCATTTATCACTCTTTCAGCAATCTCTGTTTGCAACGATGTCTGGTAAATTATCTTGTTTCCCATCCACTGGTATATAAACGCTCCATTTTGAAATACAACAGGGACATCAAGACCGAGTTCTTGGACATAAGCTTTTGCAGAATGGAAGTTCCTTCCAGTTGCAATACTCACATGTATACCATTCTCCATAGCCTCTCTTAAAGCCAATACATTCTCATTTGGTATATGTTTTTCATCATCGAGTAATGTACCATCCAAATCAGTAACAATTAATCTCACCACTTTTATTTCCTCCTGATGTTTGGGCTTTAATCATCGTAAGAAATATCGCAAACTATTTTGAAACAACCACTTTGCTCAAATCTCCCGCTATTATTTGTACGCCTTTTGGTTTTCCGTCGTTTTCCAATATCTCCACTTTCTTACCAATAAGCGATGAATCTATCCTTGAAGAAAGGCTTGATATCCTTACTTCGTCCATCACGATAGAATTTTCAATCTCACAGTTTTCGATCAGAACGCCATCACCTATGGACGTGTATGGACCGACATACGCATTTGATATAGTACAGTTCTTACCAATTATGACTGGTCCACGCACAACGCTGTTTACAACTTCGGTTCCCTCGCCAACACTCACGCGACCATTGAGCGATGAACTAGCTTCTATCATACCATCTATTCGGAAATCTTCGACAACGTCATCCAATATTTTGTGGTTCGCTTCGAGCAGGTCTTCTGGTTTACCAGTATCTTTCCACCAACCATATATTATGTGTCCCTCTACCGTTCCTCTGTTTCTTATAAGCCAATCTATGGCATCTGTGATTTCATACTCACCGCGCCAAGAAGGTTTTATGTTGGCAATTCCATCAAAGATATCTTTTCTGAAGAGATACAGACCGATTATGGCAAGATTTGACTCAGGTTCCTTAGGTTTTTCGACAGTTTTTACTATCCTGTTGTTCTCTAAAACCGCTATTCCAAATCTTGATGGATCATCTACAGGCGATAACATGATGAGCGCACTCAAATCTTTCTTTTCCTTGAAATCTTCTACAAATGGCCTTATGTCGTCCATGATAAGGTTATCGCCTAAGTACATCAAGAAATCATCTTCACCGAGAAAATCGTGGGCCATGAGCACAGCATGCGCAAGTCCCTTTGGTTCTGATTGAACGATGTATGTGATATCTATTCCATATTTACTGCCATCACCGAGGGTACTTTCAAAATCTGTCTTGTTTTCCGGGCTAACGATCATACCTATTTGGGTAATACCAACACTTTTGATCTTTTCGATAGTGTAAAGTATGACGGGTTTGTTTGCAACGGGTATAAGATGTTTTGCAGTTGTGTAAGTAAGTGGTCTCAACCTCGTACCTTTTCCTGCACACAAAATAATAGCTTTCATATAAAAGCCTCCTCTTTTGATGATATTTGAATGCTTCATCTTTTCTCAACATTATGTATCGATATTATACCACTTTCTCAACAATTTCAAATTACATAGTGCCTGATTTGAAAGGCAACAAGTAGATATTTGATTGATATCTTATCAACTTGCCAATTCATGAAATCGCATGAGTTTTCTTGGCATTATTTTGTAAGAAAAAGTATACTGAAGAAACAAAAAGGTTAGTACTCCATATCACTCATAGAGGCACTTTCAGAGTTCTTGATTGATTTGATGTATTGCCATATGAATGATAACATTAAACTAGCGTATTGGTAAACTGTACATACAAAGCGTCGAAAATGGAGGGGTGTCGATGAACATAGGTCAAGTATTAAAGATTGTTGATCAAGAAGGTATAGATTTTATCGATTTGAAAGTTGTAGACCTTTGGGGAAGATGGAGACATGTTACACTCGCAAGGGATAATTTTTCAGAAAAGACGTTTAAAGAGGGTGTAGGTTTTGACGCTTCAAATCTTGGTTATGCGGATGTCTTCAGTAGCGATATGGTGATAATCCCAGACCCAGAGACGGCATTTGTCGAAGAATACGATGGTGAAAAGGTACTTTCCATGATATGCGATGTCTACGAAGTAGACAATATGCAACCATGTAGCCATGACCCAAGAACAATTCTAAAGAAGACACTTGAATCGATAAGAGATATTGCAGACGAAGTGTACCTCGGACCAGAATACGAATTTCATATTTTTGAGGATGTACGATACAAGATTTCGAGCAATGAAGTAATGTTTCAAGTCGATAGTTCCGAAGGATTTTGGAAATCTGGAGAAACGGGTGAGTACTTTGTCGGAAGGAAAAAGGGATATCACAGGATACCTCCATTTGATAGACTCATGGAAGTGAGGAACGCAATCGTTAAGAAATTAATCGAGTATGGTGTACCCGTCAAATACCATCACCATGAAGTTGGCACTTGCCAAGTTGAAATAGAACTCCAGCTCGTCGATGCACTACATGCTGCTGATTACACAATGCTCATAAAGCATGTTGCAAGAATGGTTGCAAGAGAATTTGGGTACATAATAACATTCATGCCAAAACCACTTTACGATGAGGCAGGAAATGGTATGCACGTCCATCAATTTTTGAAAAA
>DPXZ01000158.1 GCA_003526765.1 Fervidobacterium sp. | reverse complement strand
GAGATGATTTCCTTAGTTAGTACCTCGTTTGGCTTGCCAACTCTCAATATCTGCCCATTTTTCATCAATGCAATTCTGTCACAATACTTTCCAGCTATCATTATATCATGGAACGTCCCAACGACTGTCTTACCCATACCTGTCAACGACTTTAGATAATCCATCACTTTCAGAGACTGTCCCAAATCCAAGTGGTTCACAAGTTCGTCTGCAACTATGATGGGTGTGTTTTGGTATATCGCTCGAGCTATCAGCGCACGCCGTTGCTGCCCGCCACTTAACGTTGAGAAGATCCTCTTTCTGTAATTGAGTAGATTGGTGGTTCTCAGTGCATTTTCCAGATCCTCTTCGTAGACCCTCGTATCGAAGAAACCTTTTGCCCTTGCTATACCTCCCATCTCTACGATTTCCTCAACGGTAAAATCGTATGCAGGATTAAAATCTTGTGCAATGTAGGCAATTGTCTGTGCCAAATTCTTGTGTGAGAGCATGCTTAAATCCTTACCGTATACCGAAATATCACCAGCCTTAGGCTTTATGAACTTCATTATCAGCGAAAGAAGTGTCGTCTTACCAGAGCCATTCGGACCTATGATACCGAAAAATTCTCCCTCGTTGATCGACAAATTCAGATCACTAATCGAGAAATTATCACCGTATGAAAAAGCCAAGTGCCTTATCGACACAATTTCCATGTCACGTCATCTCCAATTTGGTCGTTCAATTATTTGGAACGCTTGTGTCTGTACCGAAATCTGTCTCCACAGCGAACAACGGTGAGATAATCTTAGTCTGATTACTACTAGAAACAACCGTAGCCGAAGCGTCTGCTGTAACATCCGTTGCTTCAGTTGTGAGAGATAATGTCTTAATGGTCGACGACAACGCTGCCAATTCAGCTTCGTGTTTCAGCTTATAGTTTTCATACTGGCTCATGATCAGTTGTGCATAAGCCTTCTTGTTCTTACCGCCGTTGTAACTTTCCAATGCGCTTGTCAGACTTCCTGTCTTTTTGAAAAGATGGGATAAGTAAGCCGTGCCGTAAGTGATGTTCAACTTGTAATCCGTAAGAAGTTGATTCCAGTCGCTTGGTTTTTCCAAATTCAACAAATTCGAAATTGACTTTGCCGTAGATGGCAAAATCTGCATCATACCAAGTACACCACCGGCACCTTTTGCGTTTGTGAAATTACTCTCCACAGATATAACCGCTGCAATGAAGACTGGATCCATCTCGTACTTCTCGCAAGTACTACTTATCGTCTGCCACAATTCATCGATGAAAGTATCCGTAGTCTTCTCATTTTCCCTACCCCTTTTTGCAACTACCGCATCACAGAACCAGTTTGGTGCTGTCACTGTCTGCAGGTCATCTGCAAATAGTGCAACAACAGAAAACGCTAAGAGTAGAATGACAAAGATTTTTTTCAAAGAAAACACCTCCTTAGGCTAACAATTTCTAAGGTAAAATAACATGGCTATAAATCATTAGCAAATCAAGTATCAACCAGCAAATCTCACAACAAGAAAGGCAACTAACCATCCAAGTAGGAAACCGTAGATAACTTCCATCAATGTGTGTCCCTTATTTGGGTCTATGGACCTTCTCAAGCCAACTGCATCGGAAGTTGTAATTGCCAAGAATATAGCAGCCATAGCTGTCATCGGTGAATCAAAACCTGTTATGTAACCTACGCTCCAAGCGAGTGCTGAAGTTGTCGCAACGTGTGCGCTTGGCATACCACCGTATCTCCCAAACACACGAAAATCCTTATAGATAATCACCTTTAAAATCTGTGCTGCCAAAAAGCTTGCAAAGGCAGAAATAAAGGCCAAATTATGCAATAACCCCATTATCCAGTTCATCTTAAAACTCACCTACATCCATATCTGGCTTTTTCGGAGGAATTAGAAAACTCTTCCTCAAATACAACAAGTTACCACCTTGAACATCCTTGAATTCCATAATATCGAATATCTTTCTTATTATATATACACCAAGTCCGCCAGGACGTACATCATCCAACTTCCGTGACTTCACCTTCGAGACATCGACCTTTGGCCCAAAATCTCTGAGAAGGACTTCCAACGTATCAGGTTCCACCCAAATAGCAGTCATAACAATGCATTTAGGTTCTCCCTTGTAGGTATGTTGGATTATGTTTGCCAATGCCTCACTTACAGCTAATTCCGTGTCGAATATATCTTTGTCGAACACTCCTCGAAAACTGAGAAATGTGTGCAAAACGACTCGAGCGATTTTCACATTTTCTGTTAACGCACTAAAAGATATCGTAACTACCTGATTCAAAATATGTTCCTCCCTCGGCCTTTGCTAAGATTATTCCCAGTGCTACCTTTTCGATATCTTTCATTGGATCGAAGTAGGTTTCATTTCTGAATTCGTTGAGTTTTCTAACAATCGCTGAGAAGTACGATTTATCTACCGTATCTATACGTGATGATATGATGTATATTAAAAAGGGAGCCCATTCTTTCAGTAAATTTCTCAATGCATGCTCATCTATATCTCTTGAAATGGCAATTTTCGGTAATTCATCGTACACACCGTTACCAAACCATCTTGCAATGAGGAATGCTTGCCTTATTCCCTCTTGTGGACACTCCACATTCGTAGATACACAATAACCATCCCTTGCCCTAACCTTCGCATTTGCAGGTATCAGATGGATATCCATATTCTCGTATGACACAACCCCAAAGGTAATATTCGAGAGCGAGTACCTAGACGCTTCCTTCTCCTCAGGCGTATTATATTTTACCACTAAAATCTTGAATTTCTTCAATTCAGTTTTGAAATGTCTTGCAAGTTGTGAAATCTCCTCCGGATAAACACTTTGCTTGACCACTTGTTCACGTATGTAACTTTCCAGAAGTTCATCTACAACTTCCTTTTCATCCTTAATTTCCACTAACGCGGTCAAATCCCCGAGCTTGTAAGGCACAAAGGTATATTCCTCGCCGTTGAACTTGAAATTCACGCGCACATTCGATGAAGCTGCAATATCTGCATATACCCGTTTCTCACTTTCCAACGCTGTCAAATCAGTGTAAATCTTCATGAACTCCTCCTAATTTCTCTCCTACGTACTTGGGTACGCTAATATAACCAATATACTAAAATATACTAAAGTACTAAAGTACCAAAGATTTTCGTAAATTAAGCGAATTCGACATTGAATACACGCACCCACAATAATTTTGCCTGTATATGCCAAGTTGTTTTATTAACTTCTGTGCATCGTTGTATGAACTCGATTTTCTGTAAACGTTTGGTAGATACGTAACGTTTGCATCACTTGTACTCTTTGAGATCGAAATGCCAATTGAATTGATAAGTATCACATTCTTCTTCGGAGAGGCAGTCAACGTCGTTGAAAAAGATGCATAATTGTATTGATGAGCTATCTGTGCACTTTTTTCCAAGCGCAACCTAAAACATGCCTCGCATCTCTTTCCACCTTCTGGGTCATTTTCCATCCCGGCGACCTCTTCAAAAAATAGCTCTGGCTCATATTTAGTTGGCAATACATTTAAATCCCACAAATTTGCCAATTTTAGTACTTCATTCAATCTCTTTTCGTACTCCTCACGTGGATGGATGTTCGGATTGTAGAAAAATATATCTCCCCTCGCACCGGCTAGGTAGGATATGACCAAATCCGGTGCACAGCAGACATGCAACAGGTGGCAGTTATTGCTTCTTCTATCCATGTGCGTTCCTTCTTTCCTGCCCTCCAATTTAAAATACCTTCTTAGAGTCTAAAAGGAGTGTAACAGGTCCATCATTGTGAATTTCAACAAGCATATCTGCAGCAAAACGTCCACTTTCCACATGCACTCCATAACTCTGCACAAGTTTGATGAACTTTTCGTACAACTCCTTTGCAACATCGGGTGTTGCACTATCAGAATACGAAGGCCTTCTTCCCCTTCTACAATCGCCATACAGCGTGAATTGTGAGATAATCAACACCTCGCCGCCCACATCGAGCAGTGATAAATTCATCTTACCATCTTCGTCACTGAAGATGCGCAGATTGACACACTTCTCAGCCATGTACTTTGCATCTTCCAACGTATCGCCGTTGCCAACTCCCAACAATACAACGATACCTGCATCTATCTTACCAATAACTTGATTATCGACAGAAACCGATGCCTTCGTAACCCTCTGGACAACTGCACGCATATCTTAACTTCGTACCACCTTTCTAACTCCTGGAATGGATGAGAAGAAATCGACAATCTCTTTGAATTCCTCGAGGGATTTCACCGCAACATTCATCGATATGACGACGAAATCGTAGTCAATCGTCTCGAATTTAAAATTCCTGACCTCTATCTTCTTCTCCATCGCTTTTGAAAGTATATCAGGCACACGTTCTTTCCTATCTATCTCCATCTTTACTACGACACCAAATTGCGATGTTATATCACTCCGCCAGAATGCTGGAAATTTCCTATCATTTCCCAATCCGATAACATTCTTGCAATTTGAACGGTGAATCACAAGACCGCGCTTACTGGAGACTCCAACTATATTGTCACCCGGAATGGGATTGCAACACTTGGCAAAGATGATATCGAGCGTTTCCAGTCCGTCGACGAGGACCATCGAAGTTGGTGATTTCTTCTTCTTTTGCTCGATCTTTTTCTTCTGCTGCTCTTTGTAGCCGATTATTACCAACAATTCCTCTTGCGTAATCGACTTATCGCCGAGCCTGATTACAAATTCCTCTTCGTCAATCTGATGCAACGTTTGGTATTTCTTCATCTCTGGCTTTTGTAACAATTCATCGATCGACAGATTTGCCTTTTTTGCAACCCTTCTCAGCACATCTTTTCCGCGCTCAAGCAACTGTTCCCGTTCCTTCTCTTTGAAAAATCGCTTTATCTTTGCTTTCGTGCGCGGGCTCTTTGCATACTTAAGCCAATCAAGACTCGGTCCAGTTGAAGTTTTGCTGGTGATTATCTCCACCACATCACCGTTGTTCAACTGATAATCTATCGGCACTATCTTGTTATTCACCCTAGCACCTGCGTAGCGATGTCCAACTTCCGTATGCACAGCATACGCAAAATCTATAGGTGTTGCACCGTATGGCAGATGAATGATCTCGCCCTTTGGTGTGAGTACAAAGACCTCTGACATCTGTAATTCTCTCTTCAAATCGTCAAGACTCGTATAACCCTGAGAAAGCTCCTTGCGCCACTCCGTGAGTCTGACGAGCCACTTTTGCTTTACATCCACCGTTCCCTCTGCATCTTTGTAGGCCCAGTGAGCAATAAGTCCATATTCTGCCTCTTCGTGCATCTCATGGTCTCTTATCTGAACTTCGAGTGGTTCTCCAAATTGAGTAATGACTGTAGTATGTATAGATCTGTAACCATTTGACTTCGGCGTAGCTATATAATCTTTGAATCTACCGGGAAGTGGTACCCACAGACTATGCACAATACCGACGGCTGTGTAGCAAGTAGTCACATCCTTCACAATAACCCTTACACCGAGTAAATCGTACAGTTCATTGAATTCCTTTCCCTTCCGAACCATCTTGTCCCAAATACTGTAATAATGCTTGTACCTACCTTCCACGAATGCATTTATGTTATGCTCTTGCAAAGCAGATTGCAGTTGTTGAATGTAGCTTTTGAGCCGCTCTTCTCTCTCTACCTTTTTCTGAGCCACCAAATTCTTTATCTTCTGGTATTCGTCGTAATGGAGCACTTTGAAACTGAGATCTTCCAATTCCGAGCGTATCACATTGATACCAAGCTTGTGTGCGATAGGCGCGTAGACTTCAAGCGTCTCCATTGCCTTGTATCTACGTTTCTCCTCTTCCTCCACGTAATCGATCGTGCGCATATTGTGTAACCTATCTGCAAGTTTAACAAATATCACACGCACGTCTTCTGCCATGGCAAAGAGCATCTTCTGGATCGTCTCTACCTTCTTCTTCTGCTCGATGTTTCCCACAGGTGCATTGATCTTACTAACCTTCGTAACACCATCAACGATCACCGCAACATCTCTTCCAAATGTTCCCTCTATCATCTCGTAAGTGACTCTACCATTACTATCTTCTATCGCATCGTGCAAAATTGCCGCAATCAAACTATCTACATCCAATTTCAAAGATGCGACAATTTTTGCCACTTCTATTGGATGTGTGATGAACGGCTCGCCAGACTTTCTGTAAAGCCCTTCATAGGCAACCTCAGCCATCTCGATTGCCTTTTCGAGCCTCTGTACATCTGCTTCTTCCAACTTTCTTCCCAGCAACTTTTCAAGTTCCTGAACTATCTCTATCTTCGTTGTTTCAGTCGTTATCGTTCATACTCCTTTCGTTTCTTGATTATGGGTTAACTCAATAATAAAAGATAATAGAAGGCAGTCCAACGAATAAACGAATTTAGATGACCAATCTCTTCACCGCGTCGAACTTCTCCTTATCCGCAACGTGAAGATATATACTCGTAGTGCTCAGGTTGGAGTGTCCCAACAATTCTTGAACGATCTTAACATTGACATTGTTCATAATCAAATGAGTTGCAAAACTATGCCTCAACGTATGCGGATGTATATCCTTCATTATTCCTGCTCTATTTGCAGCCCGTTTAACGATCCTAAAAACAGTCG
>DPXZ01000077.1:7994-27829 GCA_003526765.1 Fervidobacterium sp. | reverse complement strand
CAGCAATTTTTTCATTTTTAAATTGGATATTTTTATGATATTTTTTATGATTTATGGCAATCTGCACCCACGATTGTCGTATAACGCATCTCCGTCTTTGCACAGCCGAGTATTTGATAAAAAGCGTATTAATTTCCTTAATAAATAGATAAAGCATCACATACGATTGGCTCTCTAAACGAAAGTTCAATGAGTCCATTAGCATAATTTTTCTGTTATTCTTTACCAAATTGCCACTTGAATTTGCAAATATAGTTGGTATAATATACCACGTAGTGGCATAGGTATTTAATATGTCGATTGTATATCATTATTTAAATCACAATGAATCAACATAAAGGAGGAAGCGGTTATGGCAAAGTGCGAGATCTGTGGTAAGGAACCAAGGGCGGGCAAGACAGTAAGCCACTCAAATAGGCATACAAACAGATGGTTTAAGCCAAATGTTCAGAAAGTACGTGTTCAACTTGAAGATGGAACAATTAAAAGAATGGGTATCTGTACAGATTGTTTGAAATCTGGAAAAGTTAAGAGATACGCTAGCAAATCTAAATCCGTATCAATGGAGGCATAAAGAGCGGGGATATCCCCGCTCTTTTTGAATTGTTGGATTATGACATTCAAGACGCAAAACTGGTACAAATATTGTATGATCCTCTTAAGCATTGTGAGCACGTCATTTGTGCTCCAAATTTTTTCTTTGCCTTCATCAAATCTGATACTGACTGTGTCTGTCATCTTTTACATCGTTATTCTGTTTCTAACCATAGAGGCACTGTTTTTCAAAATAGAATTGAGAGGCTCCAAGTTGCACAGTTGGTACTTCAATGTGGATTTAAGTGATATAATAGACTTTAGGTACAGTGTCCTTGGTGTAAAGTTGAGAACTAGATGGAGAGTGTATCACTTACCTCCAATAAAAATGGCCAACATACTCGATGATACAATTAGAAATCAAGATAAATCAAGTAACAGAAAGTCAGAAAGAATTTTCAATCGTTCTGAATTTCGTTTGTAGAATTCGTAGAAGGAGAAGTTGTAAATACGAAGAACTTGAAACCTTAAAAGTAGGTGAGTGCGATGGAAAGTAGAAGGACGTATGCAGTTATAAATCTAAGGAATTATATCAGCAACTTGCAGTTTTTTCAACACCATTGCGCACCATCAAAGGTAATGCCCGTAGTAAAGGCGAATGCATATGGACACGGTGCAATCGCTCTGTCGAAAGTTGCGGAAAAAATGGGCATAGATTATTTTGCTGTCGCATTCCTTGAAGAAGGATTGCAACTTAGAAACCACGGGATAAAGAGCAATATACTGGTGTTCAACTACGTCGAGCCTGATCTGATAAACGTTGCCTGTGAAAATAACTTAACTTTGACGCTCTATTCGTGGGAACAGTTGAATGAATACGCCAAGCAGCCTTTCAAACCAAAGTGTCATGTGAAGATAGATACGGGCATGAGAAGGCTTGGCGTGCAACCACAAGAGGCCAAAGAATTCATATCGAGTGCGAGAAAAGCAGGTTTTGAGATTGAAGGTGCATACACCCATTTTGCCGTTGCAGATAGTGTTGACGAAGAGGATGTTGCATTTACAAAAGAACAAGTAGAGCAATTTGCCAACTTAGATCTCGATGTTAAAATAAAGCATATATGCAATAGTGGAGCTGCGTTGTTGAAAGTTGTGAATTGTTTCGATTACGTGAGAATTGGCATTGCAAGCTATGGACTTCAACCAAGTGATGCAGTCCAAAACAGTGAGCTCAAGCCTGTGCTCGAGTGGAAGAGCATCGTTTCCTACGTAAAAACGATCAATCCCGGTGATACGGTTAGTTATGGCAGAACTTTCAGGGCATTCATGGAGATGAGAATAGCCACCATACCCGTAGGTTACGCAGATGGATATTGGAGGCAGTTATCTAATAAAGGATACGTGCTCATTCACGGTGAGAGATGCCCTATCGTCGGGCGTGTTTGCATGGACCAATTCATGGTGGACGTCAGTCATTTGAGTGACGTGAAAATCGGTGATGAGGTTGTACTCATAGGAAAGCAAGGGGATAATGCGATAACCGCAGAAGAAATTGCACGTCTGGTGGATACGATAAATTATGAGGTCACTTGCAGGATTTCTGAGCGAGTAGCTAGAAAGTATGAGGGGATGGAATTGTGAATATACCTGATGAAATCTTGAAGAAATTGGAAACACCGTATGTCGAAGACCTCGAAAATTACGTTGATAGGGAGATCGATGGAATATTCAAACTCAGAAGTAAGAAACTCCAAGAAACAAAGGATGGCAAGAAATTTCTACTCCTTACACTCGAAGATAGGACGGGAAGCGTAAGGGCAGTAGATAGATACAACGCGGAAACCAACGATCAAACGCTCCAAATTGGCTCCGTGCTTGCTGTTTCTGGAAAAGTGGTCTACTACGACGAACGGATACAGATAAACATCGCAGATTCGGATGGTGCGCTGAAGAAATTAGGCGAAGGCCAATACAATGTGGAAAGATTTGTATCCAAGATCAACAATCCAGAAGAATTGTACAAAGAACTCGTCAGGATGATTCAAACAGTTGAAGACAACGATTACAGAAAAGTACTTGAAATATTCTTCGTTGAAGATAAGGCCTTCGTAGAGGCTTTCAAGAACGCTCCTGCAGGTATGAGAATTCACCACGCATACATAGGAGGTCTGCTCGAACACTCACTCAACGTGGCTAAACTCGTAGACCAGGTGTGCAAAATATATGCTCAGTTGGATAGAGATCTACTCATAACTGGCGCACTTGTGCACGATCTTGGCAAGGTAAAAGAATACGTGATCAACCAAAAGGGTATAGAAGTAACAACCGAGGGAGAATTGCTTGGTCATATCGTTATAGGTATAGAGATGATCGATAGAAGAGTGAGGGGTGTGCCCTACAACAAGCTTTTGAAATTGAAACATTTAATCGCATCGCACCATGGCGAATACGAATGGGGCTCTCCAGTTATACCAAAGACTCCCGAAGCCTTGGTACTACACTACGTAGAAAACATGGATTCCAAGATTAACAGAGTCCTTCAAATAATCGAACATGAAGAAAGAGGAAAAGAGTGGAGCGAGTACGACACAAATTTGAATAGAAGATTTCTCCTAAGATGATCCTAAGAGTGGTCTACAAGAGTACTTTAAGAGAGTTTCTTTTTGTCTTGTAAGAAACGCAAATAATTGAAGTAGGTGATGAAATAGTGGCAACAAGTAGTGGAGCTAACAAATCAGTAAAACCGACAAAAACAACAAAGTCGACAAAGTCCAGCAAATCTACAAAATCGACTGAATCAAAAGAAACGAAAGAGACGAAGAAGACGTCAAAAAAGCAAGAGGGGCAAGCAAAGTCTACTAAATCTGCTGAATCGGTAAAATCAACAAGCACTAAAAAAACAGCAACCACTAAGTCAAGAAGCAAATCGAAGTCGGATTCATCTGGTCTAAGTAGTTCAAGCCATTCAACAAGGATAACCAACGCAAGTAAAGTCATCATCGTTGAATCGCCCGCAAAGGCGAAGACAATAGAAAGCATACTTGGCAGTGACTATCAAGTTATATCTTCGAAAGGACACGTGCGAGATCTACCTCAGAAAAAATTCGGTGTTGATTTGAACACACTCGAAATGACTTTTGAAATCATACCGGGGAAAGAACCTGTAGTTGAGGATATAAAGAGAGTCACTGAAGGCAAAGAGGTGCTGCTGGCATCTGACCCTGATAGGGAAGGGGAGGCCATCGCGTGGCATCTATCGAATATACTGAACGTCAGTGGTAGAAACAGGATAACCTTTTCCGAGATTACACCACATGCGATACAAGAGGCGGTTAAATCACCTCGCGAGATAGATATGAACAGGGTTAATGCACAACTTGCGCGAAGGGCCCTTGACAGAATAGTTGGATACAAGATAAGCCCGCTACTTTGGAGGATCATAAAGGATGCACGTAGTGCAGGGAGAGTTCAATCTGCAGCACTCAAGATAATATGTGAGAGAGAACAAAAGAGATTCGAATTCGTACCTCAAAAATACTACAAAGTGTGGATCGAAATTGCCGGCCTCAAGGCGAATTTAACGAAAATAGACGGCAAGAAAATCAAACCTACAGATGTCACTAAAGAGATAGCTGACGAGATACTAAATGGTGTAAGAAGCGTAAAGCTCATAGACATAGACATAAAAGAGGTAAAGAAAAATCCGCCACTGCCATTCACTACGAGTACACTGCAGCAAGATGCCTCCACTCGGCTGAATTTCGCAGTGTATAAGACGATGAAAATTGCTCAAGAACTCTACGAGGGTATAGACACAGCTGAAGGACACATAGCATTTATCACGTACATGAGAACCGACTCGACGAGAATATCTGAAGAGGCAAAAGATGCCACAAAAGATTTCATCCTATCAAAATTTGGTCAAGAATATTTAGGTGAAGAGGTACGAAAGGCAAATAAAGAAAGCAAGGCAAAAGTGCAAGATGCCCACGAATGTATAAGACCTGTCAATGTATCAATGACACCAGAAAAGGCAAAAAATTTGCTCGACAAAGACCATCTCAGATTGTACGAAATCATATGGAAACGTTTCGTAGCATCTCAGATGAGTAGTGCAGTCTACAAGCAATATAGCTACGATTTTGAAAACTCAAAATACATATTTGAGGCAAGTGTTAGGGAGAGAATATTCGATGGATTTGAGGCAGTCTATAGTATCGATGATGAGATGAGTGAGGAACATAAAGACTTGAAAGTGGGTGAAGAATACAACGTATCTCCGAAATCTCAAGAAGCGGAGACGACGCCACCGGATCGATATAGTGAGGCCTCTCTCGTAAAGACGCTGGAAAACGAGGGCATCGGAAGGCCAAGTACTTACGCGACGATCATTCAAACGCTCCTTGCAAGAAAATACATCGTAAGAAGCAGAAGAACGCTTATACCAACGATATTAGGCTTTGTCGTGAATGACTATTTAGAGAAGAGATTTCCAGACATAGTGGACAAAAATTTCACTGCCGAGATGGAAAAACAGCTCGATGAAGTGGAAAGTGGAAAGAAAGATTGGAAAGTAATAATTAAGGAATTCTTGAGCAAATTCACAAAGGATCTTGAACACGCTCAAAAAGAATTCTTCAGCATAGATTTCGAAACAAACATGCACTGTGAGACCTGTGATGGCAATTATAGATTGAAAGTTGGTAAATACGGGCTCTATTTGAACTGTCCGAATTGCAAAGTGAATAAATCAATAAAGTCCTCGATGTTCGGTGTGTTAAATGGCGGAAAACTGTATTTTTTGCAAAACGAAGAGGAAAAAAGCGCTGAGCAGGAAGAGGCGGAAATTGACGAATCATCTGGAGCAAAGAAAGGTGGATTCAAAAAGAATTACTACAGAAGAAAGACCAAAAAATCGTAGATTGATTGGTTTGATCAGGTGATCTCATGATCTGGGCAATCGGTGATGTACATGGATGCCTGAGGTCACTCGAAAAGTTGATAGGTCAAATCTCACCAAAAGATGGCGACAAACTTGTTTTTCTGGGAGATTACATAGATAGAGGCCCTGATTCAAAAGGCACTATTGATTTTTTGTGTTCGTTGAGTAAGACTGTTGACTGCGTATTTTTGAGGGGAAATCACGAGCAGATGCTTCTTGATGTACTTGATAACAACGAAGATCCATACAGATGGGTTATAAACGGTGCTAGAGATACGTGGAGAAGCTATGGTAACATGCAGAATATCTTAACTTACGAAGAACACATGGAATTTTTCAGGTCTACGAAGTATTACCACATCGAAGAAAGCGTTGAGAAGACAAACGGAGACATCGAGAGATATCTCTTTGTACATGCAGGCATCAGGCCCAACGTCCCGATCGAAAGACAAGACCCTCAAGAATTGATATGGATACGCGAGGAATTCATATTCAAGAGGCATAACCTTGATTGTATAGTTGTCTTCGGTCATACGCCATTAGAAGACGTACTCGTTGAGAAAGACAAAATAGGCATAGATACAGGATGTGTCTACGGTGGAAAATTAACTGCATATTGCATAACAAATGACAAGATAAGGCAGGTGGACTGTACGCATGTATGAAATCTACATTAGACCATTAATAGCAGGACTACTCATGGGAATAGTAAGCACCATACCTGGTGCAGATAGTGGTACTATTTCCGTTATCACTGGTGTATTCAAAAGACTCGTTGATGCTTTGAATGATTTGGGAAAACTCAAATTGAAACGCGCGGATGTATTGTTCTTGATAATAGTAGGCATTGGACTCTTAGGAGGGTTAGTAATTGGTAGCAATGTTCTTGTCTGGGCATTTGAAAATCAACCATTCTATACGTACAGTTTCTTCTTTGGATTGATACTATTCGCACTATTCACATTGAAAAATGAAATAGAAAGTTTCAGAATAATAGAGTTCTTGTGTGGTTTACTACTTGTAGTGATTCCATACATGATAGTAAAACCAAGTTCGATGGGCGCAGCTGATCCCACACACGTCAATTACATATTTCTGTTTATCTCCGGTATCATAGCAGGTGCAACGATGATCCTCCCCGGTGTAAGTGGTGCACTGATACTGACTATACTTGGTTTCTACAACGGTGCAATACAAGCAATCGGGAGAATAACAAAGCAACCCGCTTTAAGTGATGTTGCATACTTGTTGGTACTCGGAGTTGGTGCAATTATTGGACTATTTATCATCGCGAGGCTTATCGAAATGTGGTTTGAAAGGGCAAAGGAATCGATAATGAATTTTATCATAGGGCTTGTGGTAGGCTCACTTTACCAGATGACCCCATCGTTCCACGGTAACGGAAACACAGGCCTCATGCTCGTTTGGTTCGCCATAGGTGCACTGTTCATCATGATCATAAACATTGGAGGAGCAAGGTCGAATGCTTAGTGTCGCTTAAAGTCTGTATCAAGGTATGGACCAAATTGATAAAGATCATTGATAAAGATTAAAGATAAAGGGGGCACGGGATGTGAGTAATGTGGATTATAGAGAAGAACTGGAGAATATACTAAAAGAGGCCAAATGTGAGATAGAGAAGACCGATAACAGCAAAGACTTAAATGATCTGCGTGTCAAATATCTTGGCAAATCTGGTATCGTCACAGCACTTATGAAGAAACTCAAGGACCTTACCCCTGAAGAGAGACCGAATTTTGGTAAGGTTGTTAACGAATTGCGAGATAGTATAGAAACACTTTTGGAGGCACAAAAAGAGAAGATATCCGAAACAGAGAAAATGAGTGCTTATCAAAAGTTGTGGGTAGATCCAACGATGCCCGGTGCAAGACGTTCCGTTGGCCATGCCCACATACTCACAAAAGTTCAAAAAGAGCTCGAGGATATATTCATATCCATGGGCTTCTCCGTTGTTGAAGGGCCAGAGATAGAAGAGTCATGGTTCAATTTTGATGCACTCAATACCCCTGAGTGGCATCCTGCACGTGATTCACACGACTCATTCTACATAGATGACAAATTACTGTTGAGGACACATACGTCACCTGTACAAGTACGAACGATGCTATCAAGAAAACCACCGTTAGCGATTGTATCACCTGGTAGGGTGTACAGAAGAGACTACGATGCGACGCACCTACCTATGTTCACACAGATGGAAGGACTTTATGTTGATCACGATGTGACTGTGAGACATCTCAAATACTTTTTGGAAGAATTTGCAAAGAGAACGCTCGGTGAGAGTGCAAAGATTCGATTACGACCGAGCTTCTTCCCGTTCACAGAGCCAAGTTTTGAAGTTGATATATACTTCAACAACAGATGGTTTGAAGTACTCGGTTGTGGAATGGTGCATCCAAACGTATTCAAAAACGTTGGATACGACCCAGAAGAATGGCGTGGACTTGCATTCGGATTTGGCGTTGAGAGAATAACTATGGTCAAATACGGTGTAAAGGATATAAGAGACCTCGTTAGAAATGACTTGAGATTCTTGGAAAACTGGTAGAATTCATTAAAACTGATGAAATTAACGTTAAAAGCAACGGGAGGAAATGATGCTTTCAGGATTATTGCTCATAGATAAAGAAAAAGGGCCAACTTCCCATGATGTTGTCGAACAAGTTAGGAAAATACTGAAAATAAAGCAGGTTGGACACGCTGGAACGTTAGATCCATTTGCAACTGGACTATTGTTGGTTGGTTTTGGAAAGGCTACGAGGCTTTTGGAATACCTCCAAGGTGAGGTTAAAATCTATCAAGTTAAGATGAAATTGGGAATAATCACAGACACATTCGATATCACAGGAAATGTAATGGAGGAACATCCTGTGGATGTCGGTGAATCAGTGATATTAGAAGTCGTAAAATCTTTCATTGGAAAGTACGCACAAGTACCACCAGCATACTCTGCAAGGAAATACCAAGGAAAGAAATTGTACGAACTCGCAAGAGAGGGGAAAATCATAAATTTGCCACCACGTGATGTGGAAATTTATGAGATATGCGATGTAAGAATCGAAGTACCTTACGTTGAATTCACGGCCAAAGTCTCTGCAGGTACGTACATCCGTAGTCTGTGTATGGACATTGGTTACAAGATCGGTTGTGGTGCAACGGCAGTTGAACTGAGAAGAATAAGTGTCGGCAAATTCAAAGTTGATGATGCGGTAAGAATCGATGAGTTGAAAGAAGCAAAAGGGATAGAGAATTCAAGCGCTTTCGTACCATTAGAATCCATGCTCAACTTTCCAAAGGTATGGATTATTGATGAGAAGAAAGTATACAACGGTATGCAACCGAAAGTATCGGATTTGCAGCACTACGAGAAGTTTCAAAAAGATGATACAATACAGATTTTTTATCATGATAAACTGATTGCGTTAGCTATGGCAGAGCGCTCCTCACAATTTATCGATACGCTTGCTAAGCAAGGTCGAGACGAACGTATAGCAACACTCAAGAAAGTTATCAAAACAGAGGGGGAGTAAAAAATGAGAGTAGGAATTGTTGGACTTTCCCAAGTTGGCAAGACTACCATATTTTCTCTACTAACCGGCATGGAAGTGGACTTATTTTCAGAAGAACACGAGAAAGGTATAGCTAAGGTCCATGATCCACGAGTAGATGTATTGGCCAAGATGTTCGAGCCAAAAAAAGTCACGTATGCGACGCTCGAATTTTACGATACACCTGCACTGAAGATAAACGATAAGAAAGAAAGAATGGCTGTTTTCAGTGCACTCCAGTTGGCAGAATCACTGATGATCGTTGTGAGGGCCTTTGAGAATGATGCTGTCTCTTATCCAGAAGTCGAAAAACCAGTGGAGCAGTTGAAGGCAACGTTAGATGAATTCCTATTCAGAGACCTCGATGTCGTCACTAGCAGAATTGAAAGATTGGAGAATGCCAAACGAAAGTTAGAAATGAAAGAAGAAATAGAACTAAAACTGCTCAAGAGATTGGAAGAAGCACTTGGTAATGAGCAGCTGCTCTCGAAGATAGAGCTAACAGACGAAGAAAAAAAGATGCTCGGCGGATTTTCGCTTGCCACGTTGAAACCGATTGCAGTAGTAGTCAACGTAGATGAAGAGCAATTTTCTAATAAAGATTACGAGACAAAGGCAGAGATAGTAGAACTGTGCAAGAAGAATGATTTTGCATACGTAGAGCTTTGTGGTAAATTGGAGATGGAACTCAACTCACTCAGCGAAGAAGAGCGTATGGAACTGCTCAAAGACCTTGGAACTGAGGAAACTGGTATACAGAGGCTTTCAAGGGCTCTTTACAATCAATTCGGGCTCATATCGTTCTTTACAGTTGGGAAAGACGAAGTAAGGGCGTGGACACTGAAAAAAGGCTCAACTGCACTCGATGCCGCAGGTACCATTCACACTGATTTGGCACGTGGGTTCATAAAGGCAGAGATAATAAAGTACGACGACTTGATAAGACTGGGATCAGAAAAGGCAGTTAAAGATGCGGGCTTGATGCTACTCGTTGGTAAAGATCATGTCATTGAAGATGGTGATGTAATCAACATCAGATTCAACGTTTAGCCCTGCGATTATATATGAAGGTATGATAAAGTATAATATGATGTACAATGGTGTATAATATAGGTGATATCGGTAAAAAATGGAAAACAAGAAATTATGGCGGAGGTGGTTATATGCCAACAAATGATCCAGTTTCTAAGATAAACGATGGCGTATACATAATGAGAGATAGGGTAACTGCAGTAGTTCCCGTGAGTTCCACCATATCAAGGCGGATAAGATCCAGTAACCAACTCGGTGGGAAGATGGTAAACTTGACCTACGGGAAGGAATGCAAGACGATAGTATTCATAAACAGTGGGCACGGCTTGTTGCTTGCAGAAAATGCGTTAGAAGTAAAGAAAATGCTCTGGGGAGAATAATAGTTGGAAGATTTTGAGAAACATGTAAAACCGTCATATGAAAGGATCATATTCCGTGTAAATAAGCATAACCGATATAGCGTAACTGTGCTTGTTGCTGCCATAGTTTCCAAGCTTGATATCCAAATTTATGAGGCAAGAAGTATCGATAACATACTACAGTATCCAACAACGGGTACTGTAGTTGCTTATTCTTTCACCAGCTTCGATTTGGATACTGTGGAAAGCGAGGTTGCTATTCTTAAAGGCAAAGGCTACACAGTCATAGCGGGTGGGCCGCATGTTACTGCCATGCCTCAAGAAACGTTGTTGCTTGGTTTTGATTACGTATTTTTGGGCGATGGTGAGAATAGTATCATCGAATTTCTGAATGGTGCCAAACCGGAGTCAAGGATATTCGATGGGATTACGAAACGAGTAACACTGGACGACTACCCACCAATATGTGTAGAAAAGAAGTTGTTCATGCCAATAGAAATCTCACGTGGCTGTCCATTTAACTGCGGTTATTGTCAGACACCACAACTTGCAGGCAAGATTGTACGCCATAGGTCCATCGATAACATCGTTGAATATCAGAAAGCCGCAGTAATGCACAATAAAACAGTTGCAAGGTTCATAACGCCGAATGCATTTGGTTATGCAAGCAAGAACGGTGTCACACCGAACGTAGCTGCAATAGATGAGTTACTCTTCAAAATAAAATCTACAGGAGTCACAGAGATATATTTTGGCACATTCCCATCCGATGTGAGACCAGAGAGCATAACGGACGAGGTAATCAAAGTTGTAAAAAAATACGTTGACCACAACTACTTAGTTATCGGTGCGCAAAGTGGAAGCAATCGAATACTCGACATGATTCAAAGAGGGCACACGGTGGAAAAGGTTGAAGAGGCACTCGAAACACTTGCAAACAACGGCTTTTATGCAAAGGTAGATTTCATATTCGGATTTCCATTTGAAACAAAGCAAGATGTGGAAGAGACTTTCAAATTCATAGAGAAAATAGTGAAGAAATACAATGCAAAAGTCCATGCACACACATTCATGCCACTGCCAGGTACACCACTATTTAAATATGGACCAGGTACATTGAAAGAATATCAGCGAAAATTCTTAGGTCAGCTCGCAACCAAAGGCCTGTTGGATGGATACTGGACAGAGCAAGAAAAACTAGCACAAAAAGTAAAGAAATACACTAGAAGAAACGTATAAATACTGTCAAATTTATAATTGCTTTATAATTGCCGAATATGGCTCATCTATATTCGGTTTTTTTGTTCATATATCCCTGACTTCTGCTTAACTTCACACCCTTTTGGTATAACGCTTGCTCAAAAAGCACGCAAATGCTACTCAATTCCTTCTACCTTCTCGTTAATTCATCTCACATTCACGATATTTTGAGATATCGCTTTGAATAATCAAATAACAATAGATTTATGAGTTTCTTGATATCTATTTGCAATCATTTTCAAGAATTGACTGAATTGGATATTTTGTAAATCGGCTAAAAATTGATATTATTTGATTGATAATTTTGGGAAAACGTTTGCGCAAGAGAAAAGAGAAAATTGTTGGAATTTAATGTGCATGCATCGATGAAGACGGAGGTTTTCAGATGGTGAAGCTTAGAGATATCGCACAACAGACTGGTTATTCTATTTCAACAGTTTCAAAAGCACTTTCTGGGAAGGGCAGAATGAGTGATGAAACTAGAAAGAACATATTGTCAGTTGCCAAGAATCTTGGATACACACCTGATTTTTACGCAAAGAGTATGGCCTCAAAAACAAAAACTTTTGTACTCGGTTTGATAGTACCAGATATAACCAACCCATTTTTCGCTTATTTAACTCGTGGTGTTGAAAGGGCTTGCGGTGAGACGTGTCTGTTGATGCTTATGGATTCGTTTAGAAGTTTGCATAGAGAGGAGCAACTTATAAGAGCTGCAAGATTCTATGGTGTGAATGGGGTTATCGTTGGTAATTCACGTGTAAACGATGAACTAATAGACGAAATTTCTAAGTATGTTCCCGTTGTCATTTTCGATAAAGAGTGCAAATGTGATAATGTTGTTTCGATAGTAGTTGACAACTATTATGGCGCGTATCTTGCGACTAAGCACCTTGTTGAGAACGGCTGTAAGCATATCATCCATTTTGGTGGCACTCAAGAACTGTACGTCTCACTTCAACGTGCGCAAGGATACGAAGCTGCTATTAAAGAAAGTGGTCTTAAATCGCATATCGTGAGAGTTGGTTATACATTTGATGATGGGTATAAGGCAGCTAAGAAGTTATTGAATGAACGCAACCAATTCGATGGTGCGTTTTGTATGAACGACCTTGTAGCACTCGGCGTTATGAAGGCTCTCAAAGAAGAAGGAAAGAAAGTTCCAGAAGATGTTGCGGTCGTTGGTTTCGACGATGACAAGCAACTGTGTGAAGTTACCGTTCCTTCGCTATCATCGGTCAGACAGCCTGTTGAGATGATGGGTGAAACGGCTGGGAAGATGCTCCTAGAATTGATAAATGGTCAATCCAACACAAAAAAGGTTATATTCTCACCATCTTTAGTTGTAAGAGACTCAAGTGCGAGGAGGTAATGATTGTGAAAAGGGTGCTTGTTACTTGTGCTCATAGTGATGATGCGGTTATAGGTTGTGGTGGGACGATAAAGGAGTTTACGGATAGAGGTATCGAAGTACTTGCTGTTTCAATATGTGGTGATAGGATAAATGGTTTCGATAAAGCAATGAGTATGCTTGGGGCAGATTTCGTTGCTCTAAAGAATTCATATGGGAAGATAAATATGGACGTCATGATAAGCGATTTGGAAAATATTTTCGAAGATTTCAATCCTGATGTTGTTTTCACACATTGGACAAATGAAATATTGTACGACCACGAGTTAGTTTCAAAACAAGTGATAAAACTTGCAAGGCAGTATGATCACGATATATTGCTCTACGAATTACCAGCCACGAGTGTCGATTTTACGTTCGATGTGGCAGTAGATATTACCAGATCCTATACATTCAAATTGAAAGCACTTTTCGAGATGAAAGAAGCATTTGATGTTGAGACATTCAAAAATGAGGTACTTCCATCTGTTGTGTATGCACCAGGGTATAGGGGAATATTGACTGGATGCAAGTATGCCGAAGTATTCAAGTCTTTGGGGGTTAGAAAGCCATTGAGTCCGTACGGGAGACGATTGATGGATATCGAAAAGCTATTGTGAGCTTTAGAACTCTTGGAGAGGTGAGCGTGCAATGGAGAAGCTTAGAGTTGGGATGATAGGTGCAGGAAAAATTGCTGAAGTGCTACATATACCAAACTTGTTGAGCTCTGATCTTGCTGAATTAGTCGCTATTTCGGACCCAAATGCCGATAGATTGCGATACGTAACTAAGAAATTTTCTTTAACAAATGTCAAATCCTTCACAGATTACAGAGATATAACAAATGGCGATTTTGTTGATGCTGTGATCGTTGCCGTGCCAAATCATCTCCATGCAGTCGTGTCTATCGATGCACTTGAACATGGCAAACACGTATTAGTCGAAAAACCGATGGCTACGAATAGTATCGAAGCAACAAGGATGGTAGAGTGTGCAACCAACACCGAAAAGATTTTGATGGTCAATCACTCACAGAGGTTCTTCCCACACAACCAGAAGGCGAGAGAGATAATCAAAAGTGGAATGATAGGCGAGATAAGGCTCGTCAAAGCTGCGTTTGGGCATTCGGGACCTGAGAATTGGACGCAGAACGTTGGCTGGTTTTTCGATAAGGATAAGGCAGCATTCGGTGCACTGGGTGACCTTGGTGTACACAAGGTAGATTTGATAAGGTACATCACGGGGTTGGAGGTTAAAGAATGTGTTGCACTCACTGCAACTTTAGAGAAGAACGCAAATGTCGAAGACATCGCGAATGGTGTGATGAAACTCTCCAATGGCGCACTTGCAACGTTGGATGCAAATTGGATAACGAGAGGACTTGAAGAGAATTACATCGTCGTTTACGGAGAGAATGGAACGTTGAAGGTCGGGCAAACTGATCCTAGCAAAATAGACCTGTACATTGCAAAACCCATCGCGTACCATGGCGAGATAGTACTCAAACCGCTGTTCACAAATGAAGATCCTTATTGGAAATTGCCGGTAGTTGAGCATTTCATAAAAGTGTGTTTAGGAATGGAGCAACCGATAGTGAGACCAGAGGATGGACTAATGTCGATTAAGATAATAGAGAAGTTCTTAGAATCGTCTAAACTGCAAAAGGTAGTGGAGATCGATGGCTGAGATGCCCGTATTGCAAGGCAAAGGTATATCGATGAAATTCGGTGAGGCATTGGTGCTAGATAGTGTGGACGTTGAGTTCTATCCTGGAAAAGTCTACGGTGTAGTAGGCGAGAATGGCGCTGGAAAGTCCACGTTGATGAGAATCCTCTCTGGATTCTTGCAACCCATTTCTGGAGAGATTTACGTAGATGGTAAACAAACCGTGTTGAATCCATACAAAGCAAAAGAACTCGGCATAGTGCTTGTCCCACAGGAGTTGAATCTCGTTGAACCACTCAGAGTCTACGAAAATATATTCCTTGGAGATGAACCAACAGGGCGTTTTTTGATAGATAAGAAAAAGATGATCCAAGATGCTTCTGAAATAATAAAGAACTTGGACGTTGATATAGATCCGATGGAGTTAGTGGAGAGGTTATCGACTGGGAAAAAGCAGATGGTCGAGATAATGAAGGCACTTTCAAGAAGCGTTAAGATACTAATCATGGATGAACCGACAGCATCACTCAGTGAGGATGAAACACAAAAGCTTTTTGAAACTGTGAAAAAACTCAAGACTTCGGGAATAACTGTGATATTTGTATCCCATAGATTGAAAGAGATCGTTCAGATCGCTGATGAATTGGTAGTCCTTAGAGATGGAAAGAAGGTATATCAAGGTGCACTATCTGACTTTTCAGAGACGCAGATCGCAGAGATGATGGTTGGAAGAAAGATGGACGAAATATACCCAGAGAAAGTTGGTTGTGAGCTGCGCAGACTCTGCAAACAGTACAATCAAAAAAGCAAAAAGAAGGCTCAAGCAAAGAATATAAAATGAAAAACCTGGCCACGAATTGGGCCAGGTTTGATGATTTACAAAAATGTTATGAATTCAAATCTCTACTTCTCACTCTCTTGGAAAAATAACAAATTTTAAGGCTGTTCGTGTCTCGTTTTCAACACTCACATCTGTAAAAGCGGGCACACAAACAAGATCAAAACCGCTTGGAGCTAAGTAACCTCGTGCAATCGCGATGGCCTTGATAGCTTGGTTAACAGCACCAGCACCTATCGCTTGAATCTCAGCTCTTCCCTTCTCTCTTATCACTCCGGCTAAAGCACCAGCAACCTTGTTGGGGTTGGATTTTGAAGAAACTTTTAGTACTTCCATAGTACTACCTCCTTTTCTCTGACGTTTGAAGGTACACAATTCCAAAGGTTTAATCAGTGTGGTTGGGCGTCTACTCCGAAAGTCAAAAAGTTCGAAAACCAAATCCAGCTTCCTTCTGGCGCGCCCGGCAGGACTTGAACCCGCAACCATCGGATCCGAAGTCCGACGCTCTATCCAGTTGAGCTACGAGCGCATAAGAAAGATAAAAAGGCTGTATATGATTCAATAGTCATATGTGAAAAATTGGGGTGGCTAGAGGGATTTGAACCCTCGGCCCCCTGATCCACAGTCAGGCGCTCTTCCAACTGAGCTATAGCCACCACAAAAAATGCATTACTATTGAATTGAAATTCAAAACACTGGCGCGGCTGGCGGGACTTGAACCCACAACCCTCGGATTAGAAGTCCGATGCTCTATCCTGTTGAGCTACAGCCGCACGTCAAAAAAAGTGGAGCGGGCGACGGGACTCGAACCCGCAACCCTCGGCTTGGAAGGCCGATGCTCTACCAATTGAGCTACACCCGCACGTTGGTCGGGGTGACTGGGTTTGAACCAGCGACCTCCGGTGCCCAAGACCGGCGCGCTCGCCAACTGCGCTACACCCCGACTTTCTAAGGGCCTTATCTTTCAAAGGCCGAGAATAATTATAGCATGTTGATTATGCTCTGTCAATATTTTTCAAACAAAAAGCTCATTCTCCGCCTTCTTTTGGTATGACACATATGAAAGATGTTTCTCCGTCGTATACGTTGTGAAATTGGTGTTCCTCATTTGGTTCAACGAATATGTATGTACCTTTTTCAACGCGAGTCTTTTTGTCCTTTTGTATGACTTCCAATTCACCTTCAACGACAAATATTTCGTGTTCCCATGGGTGTGAGTGATATTCTGTCGATGCATCTGGCTTCATTGTGAATAATCTCATAACAAAGTTTGGTGCTCCATCTCTAGGCCCTATTAGTACTCTTTTTAGTACTGTCCCATTTCGAATTTCGAGTGGCTGCATCTCCGAAACGTTCCCTATCTTCATGATGATGGCCTCCTTTCCTGTATTCGATAACGACATAGCGATATGGTTCTAAACCCTCAGAATACGTGTACACATCTTTGTGCTTCTTGGCAATTTCGTGAACGATTTTCCTCTCAAATGCAAACATGGGATCTAATTTGATCTTCCCACCTTTGTCTAACCTTTCTATTGCATGTTCAACGATCTTTTGAAGTTGCTCTTTTCGTTTCTCGCGATAATTTCCAGCATCGATGATCACGGTAACTTTTGTATCAGTTATCCTGTTGAGAAATATACTTGCAATGTGTTGAAGTGCCCCAAGTTCCTTACCGTGTTTACCTATGATCTTCCCTATCTGTTCGCTGTGACACGATACGATGAACGTTTTACCACGACTGTTGACTTCTACAAAGTAGTCTATGTTGAATTGCTCGAATATACCTTCTATGAATTCTTTCAACTTGCGTTCGTAGTATTTGTTTGTTATAGTAATTTCAGCAACTGCATCACGAGAAAACAAACCGAATAGTCCTGTACTTCCTTTATCTATAACGGTTAATTCGTATTCTCCATCCAAAGCATCGTAATCTTTCTTAAATTTTTCTACGATATCTTCGATATTTTTTCCCGTATAATTCAACGTTTTCAAGTCGATCACCTCTTCTTTGGCTTGATACCCCACAAATCATGATTAGAAAGTCCCTTAACCTTGTAACGCCTGTACGTGTAGAAGGTGATTGCAAGTTGAATTATTGAGTTCATCGTCCAGTAAAGGAATATACCACTTGGTAAAGTGATGAAGAAGAATGGGAATATGGAGCCCATTATTATCTGTTGCCATGCCGTTCTTGAATCTTGACTCGTGATCAACGCAAGATAATATGAAGTTAGTATCGTGATGACCAAGAACAACCAGTTTACTCCCCAGCCACCTGCAGAAAGATCTTTCCAAATCAAGAACCCTCCTGATACAGAGAAGAGCTCTTGGTAACTCTGTATGACACCGTAGAGCAGTGCAAATATAGGAAGCTGGACTATCAGCATCAAACATCCACTCGAAGGGTTGATCTTGTTTTCCTTGTAAATCTTCATCAATTCCTCTTGTTGTTTCTGTGGGTCTTTGTATTTCTTCCTTATCGCATCTACAGCCGGTTGAATCTTTCTCATTTGTATCATCTGCTTTGTTTGAGCATGGTAAAATGGGTAGAGCGCAAGCCTCACTACTATGGTAAATAGTATGATTGTCAATCCGAAGTTCCTCGTAAGGATATTCAACCAGTTGAAGAATTCTGAAAGTCCATCGGAGATAAAGCTGTACCATTTTCCAGCACCAGAGATCGTCTTTATGAGATCCAAGACTCTACTGCTATCTTCTCCAAAAACATGTTTGATGACCGTCTTCTTGTAAGGCCCCATGTAGACTTTGAAATTCAGATTGCTTCCAACAACCTTTGTAGCATCCATCTTGCCTGAGAAATTAACTATTGTTGTGTAATCTGTATCAGGTCTGAAAGAGATGAAGAAATTCACCGCTGACCGTACCGTATCTGAACTCCAAATGAGAGGCAGTGCAACTTTAACCTCCTCTGGTGACTCGATGAGCACGTTGTATGTATATGTGACTAAACTACCGTCAAACGAGTAAGTCTTCTTTATACCATTTGGGTAAGTGAAAATCACTTTAACAGATTCATATGATTCATCTTCCAGCTTATTGCCGTAATCGATTGTATATGTTGGCGTTGCGGTGGATATCTCAGTATCACTTGAATCGTAGATGTCAAATCCATCATTATCATTAACATAAAAGAGATATGCCCTCCCCAAATTGTGAGTTACTTTCGATAAATTACCGTCTCTTCCAAGTTCGACTTGTATATATTTCGCACTTACGGTGACAGAATCCAAATTTTCCTGGACAAGGATACCAGAAAGTCCCATGATTGCTAGAAGCAACAAAAAAATGACGGTTAACTTCCTCAACGCTACCGCCTCCCTTAGTTTGTATGAGTGTCATTGTTTCGGTCATTGTGGCCTTGGCCATGGAATAAATGAAAAGTCTGAGGCACTGGATCATATCCGCCTTCAGAAAGAGGATTACAACGAAGAATACGCCAAAAACCCAGGAGCAGCCCTTTGAAAATACCAAACTTCTCCACTGCTTGGTAAGTGTAAGTGGAACAAGTAGGCTCAAATCTACATGTCGGTGGTTTAAGTGGTGAAATAAACTTCTGGTAAAATCTAATGATTGCGAGTATTACTTTCCTCATTAATTATCCTCTCAAAAAGCTCAATCAGTGATTTACTAACACTCCAGTATGTAGACGTTTTAAATTTTACGGACAATGGTTTTCGAGCGATTACCAAGAAATCGTAACCTTTTGGAACTCTGTCTGGGTTCGTTCTAAAACACTCTCTTACCCATCTCCTGAGCTTATTCCTTCGATTCGCCTTTCCGAATTTCCTTTTCACAGCAACAGCTATTCTACTGTAATCAAGTCTATTATTTCTATAGACAATCACAAAATCTTCGCTTTGAACGGATCTACCCGATTCAAATAGAAGGCTTATGTCACTCCTGAGTTTTAGGCGCTCTCTCTTTCTGAATTTGAAACGTTTTCTACTCTCATCGATGTTACTTGTTATACTGTTAATCTCCATCTACCAGTTCTTCTTCTGTTCTTCAAAACTTTCTTTCCACCTGGTGTGGATTTTCTAGCCAAAAACCCGTGCGTTCTCTTTCTCTTCCTTTCGGATGGTTGGTATGTCCTCTTCATGTCACTTCCTCCTTTTTACAAGATTAGCCTATAAGTGATTATACCAGAAAAATTCGCAACTTCAATGGGAAATTTACAATGTGTTGCGGGCAAAGAACCGAATACTTTGGATTAATACTCATC